>NZ_BCBQ01000027.1:0-68143 GCF_001320885.1 Pseudomonas sp. NBRC 111140 | reverse complement strand
AGCGGTGCAAGTGCTTTAGAAGGTACTGACGAACACAACCTGGCTGTACAGGTTGTTGTTGTCATTGCCCAACTGTGTACCGCCTTGCTCGGCACTGCGCTCAGGCGTGTACAGCCCCACCAGTGGCACTATCATCAGGTGCTCGTTGAGGGTCCACTCCGCATACAGGTCCACCTCGTGGCCATCTACATTGCCCAGGCTGCGGTCGATCGTGTCGAACTTGAAGCCCATCAGCCCCACGTTCAGTGACGAAGCCGGGCTTACCGTCAACCCCACCTTCTGGATCCGCGCATTACTGTTGAACGGCCCGGCATAGTTGCCCGCCACCTCGCCTTGAAACCAGGTGCCCAACCCACGGCCCAGGCCATAGAACAGCGTGTCGTATTGCTCCGAGAACCGGCTGTAGCGGTAGCTGACGTTCGGTGCCCAGGGCAGGTCGGCAAAGGTCCAGCCAGCTTCCAGATACCAGGCGTCTTCAGTCGCGGCGTGCGGTTTGTCCTGCTTGGCATATTCGCCAGACAGGAACAGGTTCTCCACCCCGGCATTGCCCTGGCCACGAATGCTGTAGGTCTTCATGCCGTCGCGTTCCTGCTGCATCGGCGAGGCGTATTGCTTGTCGATATGGGTGGTGTCGATGTAGGTCAGCCCGACCGTACCCGCGTCTGCCACATGCTCCAGGGTGGCCACATGCATTTCGGTGTTGGCCTGGGCGCGGTTGTCCGACTGCAGCCACATCAGGTCGCCGCGCCAGCCTTTGCTGCCGCCAAGGCGCAACACGGCGGTTTTGTCGAAGCTCTTGCGCGCAGCCAGGTAGTACGCGCCGCCACGGTTGAACTCGCCATTGGCCAGGCCGTGGCCAACATTCAAGGAATCGCCCTGGATCAGGAAACCATCGCCTACCGCGACCATCTGCTTACCAAACGACAGGTCGATGCCGTCTTCGCCAAGCAGTGGCACCAGGTTGCCGGACTTCCAGCCCAGGTAGGCGTCCTCGATCTTGGTGGTGCGTTCGCTGCCATCGCTGAAGCCGGCGGCGTCGCCGTCGCCCCAGGTGCCAGAGCTGAGCAAGGCGAAAGCGCCGTACAGCGAACCGGCACTGCCCAGGCGTTGGTCACCGCTCAGGCCGTATTTTACATAGCCCTCGCGCCATGATGTGGAGCCGGGCTGGTCGCGCGCGACGGCGTAGCTTTCCTCGCTGTGGAATACACCGAACACGGCTTCGACATTGGCGTTCAGGTGGCGCTCGGCATCGCTGTAAAGCTCCTGCGCGCAGGTGCCCAGCGAAGCCCCGGCCAACAGTGCGGCCAAGGTGAGGCGGAATGGGCGGTGGTGCATGGTCTGGCTTCCTTTGTTATGGGTTTGGCAGAAGTCCTGAAGACATGCCAGTGATCATGCAGGAAGCCTCGGCGCGGGCTTTTGCCCTGGCTGCCAGTTGCCTTTGGCGTTGTGCCAGGCCGATAAAAACACAAGGCCCCGTGAAGGGGCCTTGGTGGGAATGCCTTGAAGGAATGCGTTATTTGAGCCCGGCGAGGAAGCAGGTCACCGCCTGGCGTTCGCCAGCATCCGGCAGCCCGGCGTAGGGCATGTAGGTGCCGGGGACTGCGGCCTGTGGTTGCTCGATGAAGGCGCCGATGGCTTGCGCCGTCCAGCTGGCCTGGCGGCTCTTCATGGCCTGCGAGTAGTTGGCGCCTGGCACGCTGCCAGGTGTACGGCCTACCACGTCGTGCAGGTTGGGGCCCATCATTGCCGGGCCGCCCTTTTGTGCCGAATGGCAGGCTGCGCAGTCACGGGCAAACACCTGTTCGCCTTGCTGGCGTTGTGGCGCGGCGCAGTCTTCGGCCAGGGCAAGGGGGCTGACCAGAGTGGCGAGCAGGAACGGGATTGCGAACTTGTGGGGGGCGAGGGTGGGCATCACGCACGGGTCCTGGGTGGGTTCTTGTCGGTATTCGGTTTGATTGTGCGCCAGCGTCGGTCGCTGGGTTTTGTTGTGCCTGCCAAGGTGTTTTCTGGTATTGCCACAGCGTTGTCGGTACCGCTCAATTGGCATGCTGACGCCGATACTCCCCAGGCGTTACCCCAAATCGCGCCTTGAATGCAGTGCTGAAATAGCTCGAATCCGAGAACCCCCAGGCATACCCCAGCGACGACACCTTCTGGTCCATCGCCGGGTTGCGCAGGTGCTCGGCGCAGAAGTCGAGGCGGCGGTTGCGGATGTACTGGGCAATCACCAAGCCATGCTTGGCAAAGATGCGGTACAGGCTACGCATCGAGATCCCCACTTCGCGGGCAATGAACTCGGGGGTGAGCTGTTCGCAGGTAATACGCTGGTCGATCAGCGCCAGGGCCTTGCGCAACATGCGCTCGTGGCTGCCGGGCACCGTGTCGTGGCTGATGGCTGGGCGCAGCAGGGCGATCAGTGCGTCGAGCACGGCCTGGCTCTCATGGTCGCTCATGTGCCGGGTACGCCCCGTTTCCAGCATCATCAGCCGGGCCATGTTGGCCAGCGGCGTTTGCGCCTCGATACGCTTGGCGCAGGCGACACCGGTGCCACGGGTGCCGCTTTCCACCCGCGCGCGCGGCAAGATCAGCGACAACTGCCGCGAGCGCTGGTGGAAGTGCATGTCCAATGGCGCGCTGGCGTCGATCAACGTGAGGTCGCCAGCTTGCAATTCGATGCGTGCACCCTGGTGTTCGATGTGCGACGTGCCGGCCATCTGCAGCACCGCATAGTAGTTGTCGGCACCGCTGGCGCGGATTTCCCGCGGGCCGCGGAACAGGTTCACCTGGGTCATGTCGACGATGCTCATGGAGATCTGGCCTGCCTGGCACTTTTCCAGCTGGCCGACGAACCCTGGGTCGAGCTTGCGGCCGTTGAAGTGGCCACAGGCTTCATTGACTTGGCTGAGCCAAGCCTGGAAACGGTCGTCGGTAATGCGGGTTGCAGGGATCATAGGGGCCTCGCACGGGGTAGCGTTGTAACGGGTCGCTTGGGCGACTCTTGGGAGATAAAGTTTAAAATTCACTTGAATATTCAAGCAAAAAGCGAGCCCTATTGCCGATACGAAACATGTGGATACACCCCAAGTCGTTGATATGAATAGCTATTAAATTTATGTGCTGGGTCTTGTTTGCTCCTTGGCGGGATGTTTATGAGGGCTATTGGTGCAGCACTGTGCAGATACTTCCCACCCGATGTTTCGTCACCGCGGCTATCTGACAGGCATAAAAAAGCCCGCTGAGCGGGCGGGCTGAAGGTACAACGCTTGCGCGATGCTTCAATGGCCAAGGCCGTCGCCGATGGCGATGCCCCTGGCCCGCATGTCTTCGATCAAGCCGGCGCGCACATGAGGCAGGTTCAGCATACTTTGCTGGCGCACACGGTGTACTTCCGTGCCGGTATAGGCCGCCCACTGTTCAGGCGAACTGTTACCGGCCATGCCATCGCGCATCAGCAACCAGTTGAGCAGGTCGGCGATCTGCTGGTCGTTCAGCGCCGACTGGGATATGCCCGGCACCCGCACCAGAAACTCGCGGCCACCGGGCACCCGCAGGAAGTTGCCGACAAAGCCCTGCATGCGCGGTGTGTCGTTGGCCGCCGAGCCTTCGCCATGGTCACGGTGGCAGCCGGCGCACTGCAATTGGTAGTTCACCGGCACCGAGTAGCCGGCCTGGGCGATCGGTACCGGTGGTACTTCGTTGCCGGGGGCAGGCCGCTGGTTGGGGTTGGGCAGGGTCCTGGCCTGGGCCACGGGGGCCAGCAGGCACAGGAGCAGCAACAGCGTCACACCGCGCATGGCGCTACACCGCCACGCCACGGATGATGGTGACGGTGCAGTTGTAGATCTTCGAGGCTGCACCCAGGCACCAGTTGATGTCGTTGTTGTTGAATGGCCGGTACAGCGGCTGTTCATCGTCGTTGCGCGAGCAGGCGCACTGGCCGCAAGCGTGCTTACCGCAGCAGTCGTTGTACGAGATGATGTAGTTCTTGCCGTCGGCCGGGTTGCGGCAGGTGCCGATCCAGGTCACCAGCGAGGCTTCGGTGCCAGGCGGGCAGGAGGTGATCGAGCCGCCGCAGCACGAACACAGGAAACCGTCGATCGAACAGTTGCGCCAGTAGTCGCAGCTGGTCGGGTCACCTGGGTCGCCCATCTTCGGCTGCTCGGCGGCCAATGCCTTGGCGGTGCGGTCGATGGGCAGCAGTACCGGCAGGGCGGCGCCGGCGACGATCAGCGAGCCCAGCCGCGCCAACACTTTGCGCCGCGAAGTGGTATCGGCGACATGGCGGCTGGAGCGTTCAAACAGTTTGTCGAGAAAACTCATGGTCGGCTCCGCGGTCAGTGCTGCGCGCTGTGCTGGTGGGTGTGGGCGTGTTCGTGGTCATGGCTGTGCGACGGGTCGCCGTGCAAGTAGTGCTGCAGGCTGGCGCTGTCCAGGTGCAGGGTTTCGAACAGGCTGTCCAGGTGTTCGCGCGAGTTGACCAGGCCTTTGGCGCGCAGGGTGCCGGCTGCGTCGATCAGTACGGCGTAGGGCAGTTTGCCGATCTGGTAGGTCATGCCCACCTCCGGGCCGACTACGTAGCTGGCTTGCTGCAGGCCGTTGGCTTCGATCAGTGCCTGTTGCTCGGCGAAATCACCGTCGCTGACATAGATCACGTCCAGCGAACCGCTGTTGTCCCTGGCAATCGATTTCACCGCCGGCAGCAGCGATTTGCACACTGGGCAGCCGGGGGCGAGGAAGAACAGCAACTGCGAGCGTTCGCCGCGGTAGCCGATGTTCACCGGGCGGCCGTGGCGGTCGGCGGCAGTCACTTGTGGCGCGGGGTCGTTCACGGTGACGCCTTTGTCCACCATCAGCGCGCCGGCCGGGGCGATGCGCCCGTGCAGCACGCCAATCTGGCGCACGAGGGCCATGACGGTGAAGGCGACTGCGATCAGCAGCAGCCAGAGCAGGATGTTCGATGCGATAAGCAGTTGCATGGGGTTATCTCCCGTTCAATTTGGCAAGACGCGGTTGGTTGGCCAGCAGGCCATCCACCGCGACATGAAGCAGCAGCGCCACGGCTGCCGCCGCGCTCACCACGAAAATATCCAGCACGCCCAAGGCGCGTTCGGCCACGGGCCATGCGGCAAGGCCGGCAAGCAGGGCGATCACCAGGTTGCGCAGCAGCAACACCGGGCGCAGTGGCTGCGCGGCGCCGGGGCCAGAGCAACCGCAGTCGATGTCACGCCGGCCACGCCAAAGGTTCAGGCCGATGGCGCTGGCGTACAGCGCCATCAACAGCGCCACCCCCAGTGCTGCATCGGTGCGCCAGGCGGGCAGCAGCAGGGCCAGGGCCAAGGCCAGCTCGATCAGCGCCAGGCTGGCGGTGGCGCCTGGCGCCAGCGGAGCCGGCAGCAACTGATAGGCACGCACAATGGCGTTGAACGCGCGCCGGTCACGCAGCTTGTGGCTGGCAGCGCTGGCCAGCAGTGCGGCGAGTGCGGTGCTGCTGGCAATTACGAGGACAGGGTCGAGCATGGTCCGATCTCCTGCTTACCAAGGGGCCAGGGTGAGCACAGGCGTGTCGGCGATCTGGTCCATCGCGCCGCTGTGCTTGTTGCTGGTGAGGTCGAAGAACTGCACGCCGCCTTCCAGGTCGGTGGCCACCAGGATCGGTGCCTTGTCGTGGCTGGCTTGCAGGCTCCATACGGGTTTGGGCGAGTCCAGAGTGCCGAGCTTCTTGCCGGTCTTGAGGTCGAACGCCCAGATGGTGGTGCTCGGGTCTTCCCATTTGCCGTCGGTGTGCTGGTCGTGCATCAGTGCATACAAGCGGTTCAGGCCTGGTGCCACGGCCAGGGCCTGCCAGCCGCCCGGTGCCCAGCCTTGCTTGCGCTCTTCGTCGCTGACCAGCGACCAGGTGGGCAGCGGCTTGGCCTTGCCGCCCTCGAACGCCACCGGGTACACCTCACCCTGAGTGGTGGTGAAGTAGTAGGTGTCGCCGTTGGCAATGGCGCGTTCGTTGAGGCGCACCTTGTTCGGGTCGAAGAATGGCGTTTGCGTGCGTGATACTTCCTTGCCTGCGTCATCCAGGGTTACTACCAGCAGTTGGCCGTCACCGCACAGGGACGCAAAGCTGCGCTTGCCTACCGGGTAATTGAGCACGCAGCCGCTGATGGGCACTTCACTGGCGACCTTGCGCGCCTGGGTGTCTACCACGGTGACCGAAGTCGACGGCGTCAGGTTGAAGACGTAGGCCAGCTTGTTGTCGGCGCTGACACCCATGGCGTACTTCTCGGTCAGGGTCGAGGCGCGCTTGGCAGGCAGCACCACCTCCCAGGTCGGCTGCAGGGTCTGGGTGTCCCAAGCCACCAGCACATCCGTGCGTTCGCCGTAGGTGCCGCGCGAGTAGAACAGGTTGGCCGAATACAGCGTGCGGTTGTCCGGGCTCAGCGCGGTGGGGGCGACGAAGGCGTTGGTGGTCATGCCGAGCATGCGCTTGGCCTTGGGGTCCACCACCACCACCTTGCCGGCGATGGGGTTCTTGAAGTCCACATCCAGGATGTAGACCCGGTGAGGGTCTGGCGGGAACGGCAAGGTGTTGTGGCCGATCTCTTCGGCGGGCAGGTCGGCCCGCACCGCACTGCTGCCTGCCGCCAAGGCCAAGGCCAGGGCTGCCGAGATGCTGAGCCTGTCGACGCGACGCATTGGCTATCTCCGATGTTGTTATGGTTTGTGCAGAAATCGCAGTCATCGCAGTGTGCCGCCTGGCCAGCAGGGGGGATTTGGCCTGCGTGACATTCTCTTGAGGCTGCCTGACAAAACGCTGCAGAGGGCTGGCAGGCGGGCGGGCAGGCGCTTGAAGATCGGCCCGGCGCCACGTTGGCGCCGCCATCCAGGAGTGCATGTCATGAGCGATATCCCGCTGTTACCCGCCGTGGTCGAGTTCCTCGCCAGGCCCCATGGCCATTTCATCGAGGGCCGCTACCAGGCGGGCGAGGCCGGGCCTTCGGTGGACATTCACGACCCGTCCAGCGGCGCGGTCATCAGCCGTGTGGCCGAGGCAAGCGCTGCCGAGGTGGCACGTGCCGTGCGCAGCGCCCGGCAAGCCTTCAAGGGCAGCTGGGCCGAAGTCTCGCCATACCAGAAAGGCGTGGTGCTGAACCGCCTGGCCGACCTGATAGAGGCCAATGCCGAAGAGCTGGCGCAGTTGGAAACCCTGTGCTCGGGCAAGTCGATCAACCTGTCGCGCGGGCTGGAAATTGCCCAGAGCGTGGTGTTTTTGCGCTACTTCGCCGGTTGGGCGAGCAAGATCACCGGGCAGACCATGACCCCCTCGCTGCCTTCGTTTGGTGGTGAACGTTATACCGCCTTTACCCTGCGTGAGCCGGTGGGTGTGGTGGCCGGGATCGTGCCGTGGAATTTCTCGGTGATGATTGGCATCTGGAAGATCGCGTCGGCGCTGGTCACCGGCTGCACCATCGTGGTCAAGCCCAGCGAGTTCACCCCGCTGACCTTGCTGCGCATCGCCGAGCTGGCGGTCGAAGCCGGGGTACCGGCCGGCGCGTTCAACGTGGTCAACGGGCGCGGCCAAGCGGGCCAGATGCTGATCGAGCACCCCGAGGTGGCCAAGGTAGCGTTCACCGGCTCGGTGCCGACCGGCATCGCCGTGGGCAAGGCGGCCATGGCGGCCAACCTGACCCGCGCCACGCTGGAGCTGGGTGGCAAAAACGCGGCGGCGCTGTTGGCCGACGTGGATGTCGACGGCGCGGTAGCCGGCATCGTGCAAACGGCCTATGTGCACCAGGGGCAGGTGTGCGCCTCGCCGGAGCGCCTGTATGTGCACCGCAGCCGTGTGGACGAATTCACGGGCAAGCTGGCTGCAGCGCTGGGGCAATTGAAGATTGGTTCGGCACTGGACCCGGATGCCCAGTTCGGCCCTTTGGCCAATGCCACGCATCTGCAGAAGATTCTTGGCTTCTTCGAGCGGGCCCATGCTTCTAACACCGTGGTGTGCGGGGCCAAGGCCGTCGAGCGACCAGGTTACTTCGTCGAGCCCACGGTGGTGCTGGCCAACGACGCCCGCGACCCGTTGCTGCACGAAGAAACCTTTGGCCCGATCGTGTGCATATTGCCGTTCGATGACGAAGCGCAGTTGCTGGAAATGATGAATGACAGCCCTTACGGGCTGACCGCCAGCCTGTGGACCAACGACCTGTCCAAGGCTCTGCGCCTGATCCCGCAGATCGAGGCGGGTACGGTGTGGGTCAACATGCACACCTTCCTCGACCCGGCGGTACCGTTTGGCGGGACCAAGGCATCGGGGGTAGGGCGTGAGTTCGGCAGTGCGTTCATCGAGGATTACACCGAACTGAAGTCGGTGATGATCAGGTACTGACCTGCCTACTGGCGCGCGCCTGTAAAGTGGGGCGCGCCCGGTTCCATGCAGTGGCGGTGAGTCATGGCGTAGAATTCAGGTTTTACCCGAGCCTTGCCCCATCATGCTGCCCATCGCGCTGCTGCCAACCACCGCCGACCAGGCCCCGCTGATCCGCAACCTCTACCAGTACTATTCCTATGAGTCGTCCGACTGGGAGCAGGAAGATGTCGAGGTGGATGGCCGCTTCTACATCCACGACGAGCACCTGCAACGCTACTGGCAGGACGACGGCTGGGCCGCGTACCTGGTGCTGGCGGACGGTTTCATCGCCGGCTTCGTGCTGGTGGAGCGCAGCGAACTGCGAGGTATCGATGCACGGGAGCTGGCCGATCTGTTCATCCTGAAAAAGTACCGCCGTCAGGGCATTGGCCAAGCGGTGGCGTTGCAGTTGCTGGGCGGCGAGGGTGACTGGCTGCTGCGCTGCTACGCCCAGGACCCGCCCGCCGTGGCGTTCTGCAAGGCCGTGCTGGCGAACCTGTCGCGTCCGGCACAGGCAATCGCCTTGTACGATGAACCGGACTTGCTCAATTTCCTGGTGAGCGGTGCCCGCCACTGAAGGGTGAGAAAGCGACATTTTTGTGAGCCACTTCACAAAATCGTCATGAGCGGCATAATGCCATCAACGCTTTCCAAAACCCGGCCGCCGCAAGCCGGGGTCCCTTTCATGCGCTTCGAAGGTTCAGGTAAAGTTCATGTCGCTAGCTGCAAACCCCGACATCATGTACCGGCTGTTGATCCAGAGCGTGGTGGATTACGCCATCTACCTGCTCACCCCCGAGGGTATCGTCGCCAACTGGAACCCCGGTGCCCAGCGCGCCAAGGGCTACCATGCCGATGAAATCGTCGGCCAGCATTACTCGCTGTTCTACACCGATGCCGAGCGCGCAGCCGGGTTGCCAGCGCTTAACCTGGAGCAGGCGCGCAGCACGGGGCGTTTTGAAGAAATGGGTTCGCGCCTGCGTAAAGATGGCTCGGCCTTTCTTGCCCATGTGGTGATTGAAGCGGTGTACGACGATGCCGGGCAACTGGTGGGTTTCGCCAAGGTCACCCGCGATGTTTCCGAGCGTCATCGCCAGGAACAGGAGTTGTTGCAGGCCAAGGAGCTGGCCGAGCAATACAGCCAGGAAATGGCCAAGCTCTCGCAGTTTCTTGATTCGGTGATCGCCAACATCCCCGCCAGCGTCATTGTCCAGGACCTGGAAAGCCAGCGCATCCTGCTGGCCAACCAGCAGGCCGAGCGCCTGTTTGGCGGGCCAGGGCGCAGCATGATTGGCCAGTTGCCCGGCGAATGCTTGGCACCGGCCGCTGCAGATTATCTGGAACAGCAGCTGGCGCGCGGTGCCCGCAGCCCCAAGGGGCATGCCGCTGAAACGCGTGTCGATACCGCCCGTGGCCCACGCACCTTGCGCAGCCGCACCTTGCTCAGCCAGAACCGCGAGGGCCAGGCCGACTACGTGTTGTTCGTAGCCGAAGATGCCACCGAAGAGCTGGCCGCCCATGCGCAGATCCACCACATGGCGCACCACGACGCGCTCACCGGGTTACCCAATCGCACGCTGTTCAATGAGCGCCTTCGCCAGGCGCTGGTGCGTGGTAGCGAAAACGCCAAGCTGACCGCCGCACTGTGCCTGGACTTGGACAACTTCAAGAACATCAACGACTCCCTCGGCCATGCCTTTGGCGACAAACTGCTGCGCGAGTTGGGCAAGCGCCTGCGCCGCGAGTTGCGTGAACACGACACCTTGGCCCGCTTGGGCGGTGACGAGTTTGCCGTGGTGCTGACGGGCCTGGAGGGGCGGGATGCCGCGTGCAACACCGCGCATCGCCTGATCAACGCCATCAGCCCGCCGTTCCAGATCGAAGGCCACCAGTTCAGCGTGGGGGTGAGCATCGGCATTGCCATCGCCCCGGATGACAACGACCAGGCCGAGCAGTTGCTGGGCTACGCCGACATGGCGTTGTACGAAGCCAAGCGCAATGGGCGAAACCGCTACGAGTGCTTCGACGTCGAATTGGACGTTGCCGCCCGCCAGCGCCGCCTGGTGGAAACCGACTTGCGCACCGCGTTGCACCTGGGCCAGTTGCAGTTGCATTACCAGCCGGTGGTCGACCAGCAGACCAGCAGCGTTACCGGTTATGAGGCGCTGCTGCGTTGGGAGCACCCGACTCGCGGCATGGTCATGCCCATGGACTTCATCCCCATTGCCGAAGAAACCGGACTGATCCATGAACTGGGCAACCGCGCACTCAACCTGGCCTGCCAGGAGGCCGCCAGTTGGGACAGTGAGCAGACGGTGTCGGTCAACCTGTCGGCGGTGCAGTTCAAGAACGCCAACCTGGTGCACACCGTGGCCTTGGCGCTGGCCGACTCGGGCCTGCCGGCGCAGCGACTGGAGCTGGAAATTACCGAGTCGGTATTGCTGGGCAACAGCGAGGAAAACGTGCGTACCCTGCGTGCGTTGAAAGACCTGGGTGTGTCCATTTCGCTGGACGACTTTGGCACCGGTTACTCATCGTTGGGTTACCTGCGTTCGTTCCCGTTCGACCGGATCAAGATCGACAAGTCGTTCGTGCATGACATGTGCGACAGCCGCGAAGCGATGTCGATCATCCGCGCCATTACCGACCTGTCCAACAGTTTGATGATCAAGACCACGGCCGAAGGTGTGGAGTCGGAGGAACAGATGCGCCGACTGGCGGCGGAGGGCTGCTCGCACTTTCAGGGCTACCTGTACGGGCGGCCAGCGCCGGCGAGCGAGCGGTTGAAGCAGGTGGTAACCCTGAGCTAACCCGATGCGCGGTCGTGCAAGGGACCGCGCCAGCTTTCAAGGTTAACTGTTCCAGTCCGGCGCAAACGCCGGGCTCACCACGCGCTGATCTTTCGGCAGCCCGGCAATCGCCGCGCGGTCGTCTTCATCCAGCTGCACATTCAACGCTGCCAGGTTGGCCAGCTGGTTTTCCCGGCTGCTAGCCTTGGGGATCGCCGCCACGCCGTCCTGGTCCAGCAGCCATTTCAGCGCCACCTGGCTGGGCAGCACGCCATGCTTGCGGGCAATCGCCTGGATCACCGGCTGCGCGGCTGCCTGGCCACGTGCCAGCGGCGTATAGGCAGTGAGCAACAGGTCATGGCTGCGGGCGTAGTCGAGCAGCGGTTGCTGGCCGAGCAGCACGTGGTACTCCACCTGAATGGCCGACAATGGCGCACCCAGCGTTTCCACCACCTGGCGCAGCAGCCCCAGCGGGAAGTTGGCCACACCGATGTGGCGCGTCTTGCCCTCGTCACGCAGGGCTACCAGGGTGTCGATGCTGCGGGCCAGGTCCCAGTCCTTGCCGGGCCAGTGGATGTGAAACAGGTCAACCTGTTCGGTACCCAGCGCGCGCAGGCTGTCTTCCAGCGACTGGCGCATGGCTTTGGGCTCCAGGCGGTCCCACCAAACCTTGGTGGTCAGATGGATTTGCTCGCGTGGCACATCGCTGTCGCGCAGCGCCTGGCCAACGGCCGCTTCGTTTTCGTAGGCAGTGGCGGTGTCGATGTGCCGGTAACCCACGTCCAGTGCCTGGTGCACGGCCTGGGTGCATTCACTGCCGGTCATCGGCCAGGTGCCCAGGCCGATTGCAGGCAGGTCCAGGCCGTTACGGGTGGTGAGCCTTTGCATGTAAATTCCTTGTAGAGGGTGCAGGAGGTGGGTCGATGGTCGGTGATCAACAGCACACGGGCCATGCGTGCAAGGTGGAAAGTGGTCGATCAGCGAACAGAAATCGCACTCAGCCTGGACAAGCGGTAAATCAACTTCCTTATGCTGCGGCATCTCTTCTAGAATTCGAGCTGTTGCATCCGCCAGGCCAGGCCTGCGCGGCCTTCCCTGGGCGTGGCATGGCGCCGCGCCGTCATCGAGAGAGCCATGAGTTCCAGCACACCGCTGTCCGGCGTCAACCAACCCCTGCGCGGCATAGCCTTGGTGGTGGTGGCGACGTTCCTGTTCGCCAGCCACGATGCCTTGTCCAAATTCCTCGGCGGCCTGTACCCGATCGTCATGGTGGTGTGGGCGCGTTATGTGGTGCATACGCTGCTGATGGCCGGCATCTTCCTGCCCAAGTCTGGCCTGAACGTATTGCGCACCCGTCGGCCGCTACTGCAAACCTTGCGGGCCCTGAGCCTGTTGAGTACCAGCCTGCTGTTTACCACCGGCCTTCAGTATTTGCCGCTGGCCGAGGCGACGGCGGTCAACTTCCTTGCCCCGGTGCTGGTCACCGCGCTGTCGGCGCCGCTGCTCAAAGAGCGGGTGACGGTGGGGCAGTGGGTGGCGGTGGTACTGGGTTTCATTGGCGTACTGGTGGTGGTGCACCCGGGTGGGGCGATGTTTACCCCGGCCATTCTGTACCCGTTCGGTTCGGCGTTGGGTTTTTGCTTCTACCAATTGCTGACGCGCATCCTTGCCGCGCATGACAGCCCGACCACCAGCAACTTCTATGCAGGGCTGTGCAACACCTTGGCTATGAGTGCACTGGTGCCGTTCTTCTGGGAGGTGCCGCGTTGGGACCATGCCCTGCTGATGCTGGCACTGGGCGGCTTCGGCATGACCGCGCACCTGCTGCTGACCCAAGCCTTCCGCCATGCGGCGCCGGCGTTGCTGGCGCCGTTCAGCTATTGCCAGATCGTGTTTGCCGGGTTGCTTGGGTTTGTCGTCTATAGCCAGGTGCCGGATACCTTGAGCCTGGTGGGTATTTCGGTGATCTGCCTCAGTGGGTTGGGCGCGGCGTGGATGCAGCGGGGCAAGTAAGGCTGCTTCAGCTACCGGGCCATGAACTGCAGAATGCGCTCGCGTAGCCAGCGCTCGGCTGGGTCGTTGTCCTGGGCGCCGCTCCAGACCATCGACAGCTCGGCTTCGGTGATATCGAACGGCGCCGGGTCGGCGCGCAGGCTGCCGTCGTCGGCCAAGGCGCAGGCGGCATAGTCCGGGACCGTGGCGATCATCTCGGTGTTGCGCAGCAAGGCGCGCAGGCTACCGAATTGCGGTACCGCCAGCACCACCTTGCGGCAACGGCCAATGCGCGCAAGGTCCAGGTCTATGTTGCCGCTCATGTCGCCGGAAAACGACACCATCACATGCGGGCGGGCGCAGTACTCGTCGAGGGTCAACGGGCCGGGGCGGTCATCGGCGCGCAGCACCCGCACGCCGATGTCGCGCAGCTTGCGGCGCTTGGCCGTGGCCGGCAGGTCGGTGGTGTAGCTTACGCCTACCGAGATTTCGCCACTGGCCAGCAGGCCAGGCATCAGCAGGAAGTTGGCTCGCCGTACCACGACGCTGATGTCTGGGGCCTCTTCGCGCAGGGCTTGCAGCAGGGCCGGAAACAGGCCGAACTCGGCATCGTCCGACAGGCCCAGGCGGAACACGTTGCTGCTGTTGGTGGGGTCGAACTCACGGGCGCGGCTGATGGCGGCGGATATCACGTCCATGGCCGGGCCCAGCTCGGCGAAAATCTGCATGGCCCGTGGTGTGGGTTCCATGGCGCGGCCACTACGGATCAGCAACGGGTCGTCGAACAGTTCGCGCAGACGGGCGAGGGCGGCGCTGACAGTGGATTGAGTGATGAACAGCTTTTCGCCGACGCGGGTCAGGTTGCGCTCGATCATCAGGGCTTCGAACAGCACCAGCAGGTTCATGTCGACGCGGCGGAGGTCGTTGCGGTTCATTGGCTTCAGGTTCCGGGAGTAGAGGGCTGGCGGTGAATTGAAGCATGCGGGAGGCCGGCTTGCATCGTACGAATGTGCCGGCCTCTTGGTGGGCTGGTCGCGCCGCTGTTCAGGCTCACCTGACAGAGCCAGCCTATCAAGCTCCAACAGCCACTCTATTAGAACTCTGCCCAAGCTCGGCTAGTCTTTCCCGTGGCCCCGCGACTTCCGCGACCGGGCGGCGTGACAGCACCTGTGTGCAACGCCGCGCCAACCCGTCGTGACAGCTTCGCAAGCCCCGTGTAGACCTGATGAGGGGTGGCACGAGCCCACATGCTCGGCTGAAAGAACACCTGGCATAGACCGGAAATCTGGATAACCGACCCAAAGGTACCCGCAGATGTCGAACGAATCGAAATGCCCGTTCCATCAAACCGCAGGTGGCGGCACCACCAACCGTGACTGGTGGCCTGACCAGCTCAACCTGAGAATTCTTCACCAGCATTCCTCGAAGTCCAGCCCCGACCCGGACTTCGACTATGCCAAGGCATTCAAGAGCCTCGACTTCCAGGCCCTGAAAAAAGACCTCACCGCCTTGATGACCAACTCGCAAGACTGGTGGCCCGCTGACTTCGGCCACTACGGCCCGCTGTTCATTCGCATGGCCTGGCACAGCGCCGGCACCTACCGCATTGGCGATGGCCGCGGTGGCGCGGGCTCTGGCCAGCAACGTTTCGCCCCGCTCAACAGCTGGCCCGACAACGTCAGCCTGGACAAGGCGCGGCGCTTGCTGTGGCCGATCAAGCAGAAGTACGGCAACAAGATTTCCTGGGCCGACTTGATCGTGCTCACCGGCAACGTTGCCCTGGAGTCCATGGGCTTCAAGACGTTTGGCTTCTCTGGCGGGCGCGCCGATGTGTGGGAGCCGGACGAAGATGTGTACTGGGGTTCGGAAAAGGTTTGGCTAGGCGGCGACACCCGCTACGGCAAGGATCAGCTCAAGGCGCAGGCGCCAGGCCAGGGTGACCTGGTGGCCGAGCCTGCCAAGCATGGCGAGGAACAGAACCGCGACCTGTCGGCCGAGCGGAACCTGGAGAACCCGCTGGCCGCCGTGCAGATGGGCCTGATCTACGTGAACCCGGAAGGCCCGGAAGGTAACCCCGACCCGGTAGCCTCGGGCAGGGACATCCGTGAAACCTTTGGCCGCATGGCCATGAACGATGAAGAAACCGTGGCGCTGATCGCCGGCGGCCACGCCTTCGGCAAAACCCATGGTGCCGGCCCCGCCGACAACGTGGGCCCCGAGCCCGAAGCGGCAGGCCTTGAGCTGCAAGGGCTGGGTTGGGCCAACAAGTTTGGCACTGGCAAGGGCGGCGATGCCATCACCAGTGGCTTGGAAGTGATCTGGACCTCCACCCCGACGAAGTGGAGCAACGAATACCTGAATAACCTGTTCAACTTTGAGTGGGAACTGACCAAGAGCCCGGCGGGCGCACACCAGTGGCGGCCGAAAGAGGGCAAAGGGGCGGGAACGGTGCCCGACGCGCACGATCCGGGCAAAAAGCATGCACCGTCGATGCTGACCTCCGACCTGGCGCTGCGCTTCGACCCGATCTACGAACCGATCGCCCGCCGCTTCAAGGACAACCCTGACCAGTTGGCGGACGCCTTTGCCCGTGCCTGGTACAAGCTGATTCACCGCGACATGGGGCCGCTGGCACGCTACCTGGGCCCAGAAATGCCCAATGAAGAGTTGCTGTGGCAAGACCCGCTGCCCAAAGCCGACCCATCCACGATCGGCGAGCAAGACATCGCGGCCCTCAAAGCCAAGGTGCTGGCCTCGGGCTTGAGTGTGGGTGAGCTGGTCTCCACCGCCTGGGCCTCCGCGTCAACCTTCCGTGGCTCCGACAAACGTGGTGGTGCCAATGGCGCCCGCTTGCGCCTGGCGCCGCAGAAGGGCTGGGCTGCAAACCAGGGTGTGGACAAGGTGCTGGCGGCACTGGAAAAAATCCAAGGCGAGTTCAACAACGGCGGCAAGAAAATCTCCCTGGCCGACCTGATTGTACTGGCGGGTACCGCAGCGGTTGAAAAGGCCGCCAAGGATGCCGGTTACAGTGGCAGCGTGGGCTTCCGCCCAGGCCGGGTCGATGCGTCTGAGGCGCAGACCGACGTCGAGTCGTTCGCCGTGCTGGAACCGCTGGCCGATGGGTTCCGTAACTTCAGCAAGGCCCGCTACAGCGTCAAGGCCGAGAAGCTGCTGCTGGACAAGGCCCAGTTGCTGACCCTGACCGCGCCGGAACTCACCGTGCTGGTGGGTGGCCTGCGTGTGCTCGGCGCCAACCATGGCGGCAGCAAGCTCGGTGTGTTCACCGACAAGCCGGGCACCCTGAGCAACGACTTCTTCCGCAACCTGCTGGACATGAGCGTGGAGTGGAAGCCTACCTCGGCGGACAATGAAACCTTTGAAGGCCGTGACCGCAAGACAGGGCAGGTGAAGTGGAGCGGTAGCCGGGTCGATCTGGTGTTTGGTTCGCATGCCCAGTTGCGGGCGTTGAGCGAGGTGTATGGCAGTAGTGATGGTGCTGACAAGTTTGTGCGGGACTTTGTCGCGGCTTGGCAGAAGGTCATGGAGCTGGATCGTTTTGACCTGAAATAGTGTTATTTGAAGCGGGGGCGCTTTGCGCCCCTTTCGCGGCGCAAGGCCGCTCCTGCAGGTACTGCGCAATCCAGAAGGTTGTGCGGTACCCGTGGGAGCGGCCTTGTGCCGTGAAGGGGCTGCAAAGCAGCCCCCAGGGCCAGTGGCGATCCCGCCAATTCCAGGTCGGATAGATACAAAAACGTCCTCGTCGGTTCTGTTGCAATGCTTCTCAGGCGGCCGGCCTGAACAGCGTGCTCACAACGACAAGGAACCCCGACCATGCAAATGCCCAAGACCCTGAAAATCCGTAATGGCGACAAGGTGCAGCCAACCTTCTCCGCCCAGGAATATGCGGCCCGCCACGCCCGGCTGCGGGCCTACATGGCCGAGCAGGACATCGAGGCGGCAATTTTCACCTCGTACCACAACGTCAACTACTACAGCGATTTTCTCTACTGCTCGTTCGGTCGCCCCTATGCGCTGGTGATCACCCAGCACAAGGTGGTTTCGATCAGCGCCAACATCGATGGCGGGCAGCCCTGGCGGCGTACGGTCGGCACCGACAACATCGTCTACACCGACTGGCAGCGCGACAACTACTTCGTCGCCATCCAGCAAGCACTGCCGCTGGCCTCGCGTATCGGCGTGGAGCATGATCACCTCAACCTGCAGAACCACGGCAAACTCGCCGCCTGCTACCCCAAAGCCGAGCTGGTGGACATCGGTGCGCCGTGCATGCGCATGCGCATGATCAAGTCGGCCGAGGAGCAGGCGCTTATCCGCCACGGTGCACAGGTGGCCGATATCGGTGGGGCGGCGGTGGTCGAGGCCCTGCGTGAGCACGTGCCCGAGTACGAGGTGGCGCTGCATGCCACCCAGGCGATGGTGCGGGAAATTGCGAAACGCTTCCCGGAGGCCGAGCTGATGGACACCTGGACCTGGTTCCAGTCCGGGCTCAACACCGATGGCGCGCATAACCCGGTGACCAGCCGCCGGGTGGGCAAGGGCGAGATCCTCAGCCTCAATTGCTTCCCGATGATCGCCGGCTATTACACCGCGCTGGAGCGCACGCTGTTCCTCGACCACTGCCCGGACGAGTACCTACGCCTGTGGCAGGCCAACGTCGAAGTGCACGAAGCCGGGCTGAAACTGGTGCGCCCCGGCATGCGCTGCAGCGATATCGCTCGGGAACTGAACGAGATCTTCCTGCGCCACGACCTGCTGCAGTACCGCACCTTCGGCTACGGCCACTCGTTCGGCACCTTGAGCCACTACTATGGCCGCGAAGCGGGGCTGGAGCTGCGCGAGGACATCGACACGGTGCTGGAACCGGGCATGGTGGTGTCGATCGAGCCGATGATCATGCTGCCCGAAGGGCGGCCGGGGGCGGGGGGCTATCGCGAGCATGACATCCTGATCGTCAACGACAATGGCGCCGAGAACATCACCAAGTTCCCATATGGGCCGGAGCACAACATCATTCGCAAATAACGAAAGGTGGCGCCTTCTTCGCGGGCCTGCCCGTGAAGAAGGCCAGCCCCAGACAACAAAAAACACTGTATGACCACAAGACCCTGCCTCCAATTAAAAGAACCAGAGGGTACCCCGTCATGTCCAGCACCACCCTGAATCCCTCCACCTTCGAAGGCCCTGCGCACAACACCGAACGCCAGGCCTTGCGCAAGGCCGCCCGGGCCAGCTTCATGGGCAATTTCGTCGAGTGGTTCGACTACGCTGCCTACGGCTATCTGGCCACCATCATCGCCGCCACGTTCTTCCCGCAGACCGACAAGACCACCGGCCTGCTGGCGACCTTTGCGGTATTTGCCCTGTCGTTCCTGGTACGCCCGCTGGGCGGCATTGTCTGGGGGCATTTCGGTGACCGCCATGGCCGGCGCAATGCGTTGTCGTGGTCGATCCTGATCATGTCGGTGTCCACCTTCTGCATCGGCCTGTTGCCCGGTTATGCGCAAATCGGCCTGTGGGCGCCGGGCTTGTTGCTGTTGATACGCCTGGTGCAGGGCTTTTCCGCCTCGGGCGAGTACGCCGGTGCTGCGGCGTTCCTGGCGGAATACGCGCCACCTGGCCGGCGGGGTTTGTACACCAGCATCGTGCCGGCCAGCACGGCGGCGGGGCTGCTGTTCGGGGCGGCGTTCGTCGCGGTGCTGCACGAGCTGCTCAGCAATGAGGCTCTGCACGAGTGGGGCTGGCGCTTGCCGTTTCTGTTGGCCGCGCCGTTCGGCCTGGTGGGGCGCTACATCCGCATGAGCCTGCAAGACACGCCCAAGTTCCTGGAGATGGAGCAGCGCCTGGAGCACAAGGCCGGCATGGCCCCGACACCGCTGCGCGAACTGCTGGGCCAGCACCGGCGCAGCCTGGCCATCGGTATTGGTGTCACCTGCCTGAACGCGGTGGCGTTCTACCTGCTGCTCAGCTACATGCCGACCTACCTGTCCAGTGAAATGGGCATGAGCGAGCGGGATTCGTTCATCGCTTCGACGGTGTCGCTGGCCACGTACATCGGCTTGATTTTCCTGATGGGGCGGCTGTCCGACCAGTTTGGTCGCAAGACCATGCTGGTGGTGGCTTCGCTGTTGTTCCTGGGGTTGACCGTGCCGTTGTTCCGCCTGCTCGACGGGCAGCCGTTGCTGGTGATTCTGACGATCCAGATTGTTTTCGGGGCGATGTTGGCAATGAATGACGGGACCTTGCCGTGCCTGCTGGCGGAAATCTTCCCCACCCGTGTGCGTTTCAGTGGCTTTGCCCTGAGTTTCAATGTGGCCAATGCGCTGTTTGGCGGGACAGCGCCGTTCATTGCCACCTGGTTGATACAGGTGACCGGCAGCAAGCTGGCACCGGCGGGGTATTTGCTGGCGGCAGCGTTGGTTGCTCTGGTGGCCATGCTGATGTGCCGGGAGACGGCCCACACGGCCCTGGAGGATTGACCAACCTGCACCGGCCTCTTCGCGGGCACGCCTGCGAAGAGGCCGGTAAAGCCATTGCAAATGCTGAATCAATGCAACGAAGCTTGCCGCCGCTCCCCCAACGGCGACAAACCAAAGAACCGGCTGTAACTCTTGGAAAAATGCGCCGGCGAGCTGAACCCGCAGGCCAGCGCCACCTCGCGCACCTGCACGTCACTGCGCAGCAGCAACTCCCGTGCCCGAGACAGCCGCAGCTCCAGGTAATACTGGCTGGGCGTGCGTTGCAGGTACTTGTGGAACAGCCGCTCCAGCTGACGCACGGTTACCTCGTTGAGGCTGGCCAACTCCTCCAGCCCCAACGGTTCCTCCAGGTTGGCCTCCATGATCGCCACCACCTGGCTCAGCTTGGGCTGAGCGCTACCCAGCAGGGTGCGCAGCGGTACCCGCTGGCGCTCACGCTCCCCGCGCACGCGGTCGCACAGCAACAGCTCAGCGGCCTTGGCCGCGATGTCCTGGCCACCGGGTTCGCGGGCAACCAGTTGCAGCATCATGTCCATGGCCGCCACGCCGCCCGAGCAGGTATAACGGTCGCGGTCCAATTCGAACAGCTGGCTGGAGATCACGATACCGGGGAAGTGGGCCTGCAACGTCGGCAGGTCTTCCCAGTGGATAGTGCAGCGGTAACCCTTGAGCAATTCGGCCTTGGCCAACAGGTAGCTGCCGGTGCAGATGCCGCCCAGTGGCAAGCGTTGGCGGGCCAGTTGGCGCAACCAGTCGATCAGCGGGCGGTTGCCACGGCTGCGGTCGATCGGGTTGGCGCCGACCACCAGCAGGGCATCCAGTGCGGGGGCATTGGCGATGCTGTAGTCGGGCAATACGCGCATGCCGTTACTGGCCACTACCGGCATATCGTCTGCCGCGATCAGCACGCTGCGAAACAGCGGCTTGCGCGCGGCCAAGTTGGCCATGCGCAAGGTTTCTACCGCCGACGCCAGGCCGATGGTGGTGAAATTGGGCAAAATCAGAAAGCCGAAGGTCTTTACGGAACAACTCTTTACAATAGACGGCGGGAGGTTTGCAGAAGCGGGGTGGACCATTGCGCTGTTCCTGTGCAAGCTGAGGCATTGTTCGTCAGGGGCAGTGAGAAATACAGCCTCGCGTGGTTCTTGTTGTTATGGGTCGTTGCCGGGTTGATCTTACACCCCGTGCGCAGCGGCCAGGAATGGCTCCGCCAACTCGCAGGGCCGACAGTGATTGCACACAGAAGGTGATCGTTCGTGAACCCCGAATCCATGCTGGCGGCGTTGCCAGGCTACGCCCTGGCGCCCGAGTCGATCCAGGTGCTGCCTGATGCCAAGGCCTATCGCACCTGCCTGTTCGACCGCATCCGCACGGCAACCCGGCGCATCGTCATCGTCGCGCTGTACCTGCAGGAAGACGAGGCCGGCCAGGAAGTGCTGGATGCCTTGTACCAGGCCAAGGCCGCGCGCCCTAACCTGGAAATCACCATTGTGGTCGACTGGTTCCGCGCCCGTCGCGGGTTGCTTGGTGGCGGGCGTCAACCGGGCAACGCTGCCTGGTACCAGGCTCAGCGCCAGCTGCGCGGGCTGGATATCGCCATTCATGGTGTGCCCGTGCAGACTCGCGAGCTGTTCGGGGTGTTGCACCTGAAGGGCAGCATCATCGACGATTGCGTGATCTACACCGGCGCCAGCCTGAACAACGTCTACCTGCACCGCTTCGACCGTTATCGCCTGGACCGCTATCACCTGTTCCAGTCACCTGAGCTGGCCGATGCCATGGTCGGCCTGGTGCAGCGTCTGCTGCACCCCACCGCCACACCGCGTCTCGACCTGCCGGCGCCGCCCTCTACCCGCAACTTGCGCGGCGACATTCGGCGTTTGCGCGCGCGGCTGCGGCGCATGGCCTACGAGGCGCCGGCCAGCGCTGCGGGGCAGGGGCTACGGGTGATCCCGCTGCTGGGTGTGGGCCGTGGCAACCCGCTGAACCGGGCGCTGTGCGCGTTGCTGGCTGCGGCGCGCACGCAGATCATCATCAGCACGCCGTATTTCAACCCGCCACGGGTGGTGATGCGCGAGCTTGACCATGCGCTTGAGCGGGGCGTGCAAGTTGAGCTGATGGTCGGTGACCGCACGGCCAATGACTTCTACATCGCCCCCGGTGAGCCGTTCAGTGCCAGTGGCGCCTTGCCTTATCTGTACGAAGACAACCTGCGTGCCTTCGCCAGGCGCCGCCATGCCGCGATTGCCAGCGGCCAGTTGCAAGTGCGGATCTGGAACGATCCGGGGCATACCTTTCATGCCAAGGGCGTGTGGGTCGACCAGCGCTATTCGCTGCTGACCGGTAACAACCTGAACCCGCGCGGGTTCAACCTGGACCTGGAAAACGGCCTGCTGATCGATGACCCGCAAGGGCAGTGGCTGGTACCACGGGAAGCGGAGCTGAACGCACTGCGCCGGCATGCGCCGAAGATTGGCTCGGCAGAGGCGCTGGGGGTGAAGGCCGAACACCCCAAGGAAGTACGCAAACTTCTGCGGCGGTTGCGTTTTAGCCGGTTGGAACCGTTGATCAAGCGAGTGCTCTGAGGCCTTGCGTCAGGCAGTGGCACCTTTGCCTGGCGCGGCCCCGATGTCCTTCTTGGCTCGGGGCTTGAGCCGCGATACGGCAAACAGCACCACCGCCAGCCCCACTACCTGGTACAGCGAAATCTCTTCATTCAAGATCGCCCATGAGGCCAATACCGTCAGTACCGGCCCCAGGTTACCCACCGCCGCTGTATGGGTCGGCCCCAGGCGCTGGATCGCCAACGCTACCCAGTAGATCGGCAGCACCGTGGAAAACACGGCCATCAGCCCGGCATTCACCCACACTGCGCTCGGTAACTGCCACAACTGCCCGACCGGCGCCACCATCAGGTAATGCGCCAGCACCATCAGCGAGGAGGCAGTACCGCACAACCCGGCCAGGCGCATCGAGCCCATGCGTTTGAGCATCATGCCGGTGCCGGCGTAATACAGCGCGTAGGTCACCGCGCTGGCGAACACCCACAGCGAGCCCAGCACCACCTGCTGGCCAACCCCGGCGACACTGATGTCGTGGACAAAGGCAATGCCCAGCCCCAGATAGCACAGGCCCATGGCCGACAAAGTGCGCAGGCTCGGCCGTTCACGCAGGGCAATGGCCTGGAACACCAGCACCAGCGTCGGGTAGGTGAACAGGATCAGCCGCTCCAGCCCAGCACTGATGTACTGCAGGCCATAGAAGTCGAACAGGCTGGCCAGGTAGTAGCCAAACAGGCCAAGCAGGGCGACGCGCAACCCGTCACCCAGGTTGAGCGGGGCACTGCCCTGACCACGGCTGGCCCATACCAGCCAGGCGAACAGCGGCAGCGACAGGCCCATGCGCATGGCCAGCAGGCTGATGGCATCCACCGGCCCGGCGGCGTAAGCCAGCTTGACGAAAATGGCCTTGAAGCTGAAGCCCAGGGCCGCCAGTACGGCGTACAGGGCGCCGCTTTGCAGTTGGCGCTGTATCAAGCTGCGGTATGCGTTCATGCGTTACCTACGTGGAAGAAAGGCGAGGCTTATTCTGAACAGAAGGCTGTCGCGCTAGAATCGCTTTTTATAGAACAGGGCATTCGTATTTGGAGAATGGCATGCAATTCGACCTGACTGACCTGCGCCTGCTGCTGGCCATTGCCGCCACGGGCAGCCTGAGCAAGGCGGCTGCGACCTTTCCGGTGGCGGTGTCGGCGGCAAGCAATCGCCTGCGCTTGCTGGAAGAACGTTGTGGCTTGGTGCTGTTCACCCGCAAGGCAGATGGCATGCAGTTGACGCCTTCCGGGCGCCTGGTGCTGGAGGGCGCACGCAGCGTGCTGGGTGAGGCGCAAAAACTGCAGGAGACCTTGCAGCAACTGTCTGGCGAGCACCGCACCACCTTGCGCCTGGCGGCCTCTACGGTGTCCAACAGCACATTGCTGCCGGCAGTGTTGGGGCCGTTTCTGGCGGACTACCCGGAGGTCGACCTGCAACTGATGGAGCACAAGAGTGTGGACGTGCTGCGGGTGGTGGTGGCCAACGAGTGCGAGATCGGTGTGTACGATGGCATTTTGCCCAGCGAGGGGGTGGTATCGCTGCCGTTTCGCACCGAGCGCTTGGTCATGCTGGTGCCCGCCGACCATCCCCTGGCTGGGCGCGAACAGCTGCGCCTGGTCGATGCCCTGGGCTACGCGTTCATTTGCCTGCCGGGTGGGCGGCCGATGCAGCGCTTTGTCGAAGAGCTGGCGATGAACTTGGCCATGCCGCTGAAGGTGCGCGTGCGAGCGCCTAGCTTTGAGGCAATCGCACAGTTGGTGGCACAGCGCGCAGGCGTGGCCATGCTGCCTGAAACCGCCGCTGTGCGTGCGGAGCAGGAGCTGCCGGTACGCCGGGTGGCCCTGGCGGAAAGCTGGGCCACCCTGGAGCTACGCCTGTGTTTCCGTGACTGGGAGCGCCTGAGTTCGCACGGGCGGCAACTGGTGAGTTACTTGTCCGGGCAGCGGCTTACTGCGCCGGGGCCAGGCGAATACCGCTCACCTGCACCTGATCACCGGGCTTGAAGTGGGCATTCGGCGAACGGTAGCGCTGGGTGCTGCCGTCGTCGTGGCGCACCACATAGGCCGCGTCGCTGTGCCCGCTGCCTTGTTGCACGGCGGCACCACCAAAGGCGCCCAGGGCGGCACCTGCGATGGCGCCGAACGGGCCGCCAAGCGCGGCGCCGATCATCAGGCCGCTGACGCCACCAGCGCCATAGCCGACGGTATTGTCGGCGCTTTCCGAGAGCACCTGGTCGGCGCAGGCGGGCAGGGCGATGGTCAGGGTCATCGCCAGAGGGAGCAGAGGATTTTTCATGGTTTTTGGTCCGCAAGGCAGTGTTTGGCGAAAGGTCACGCTTCAGCTTTCGTGCCAGTTGGCCAGCCCTTCCGGTACGGCACTATCCGACCAAGTGTGGTCATTACGACCGCGGTTCTTGTGGTGCGAATGACACGATGATGTCAATATGACATGTCGCTCGCACGGGTATCTGCAAGGGCTGGGCTATCATTTGCAGGCAACCGTGCAAGGCCCCTCTGAAAAGTCATCACGAGCGCATACAATCGGGCCTTTCTTCGTTAACCAGATAGGCCAATGCGTATATGGCGCTAGATCCACCCACGATGTTGACCATTTCGGTTGCCTTGGCTGCTGCCGCTGCCTTGTACCTGGCAATTGAATGGCGCAGTGTCCGCGAAACCTCTCTGCTGTTCTGGAGCGCCGGTTTCGCCACCATTACTGTCGGTTGCATCCTGGCTTTGCTGCGCGGGATCGGTTTGTTGTTCATCGGCATCTGGTTCGCCAATGGCTTGCTGGTGGTCGCGCACGGTTTTTTTCTGATGGGCGTGCTGCGATTTACCCAGGAGCGCTTGTCGCGTGCCTGGCTGATGATCGTGGTGGTCTGGTTCGCCTTGCTGCTGTTGCCTGTGGGGCCGCAGTGGTCGAAGGTGATGCTGATGGTCAACTCGTTGCTGGTGGCGGCGTTGACGCTCAAGGCCAGTTTCCTGTTGCGGCCGCATGGCAGATCGCTGAGTGTTGGCGCGGTGCAGTTGCGCTATGTGCTGCTGATTCATGGGGCATTCTATGTAGCCAAGGCGATCATTGCGATTACGCCGGGTACGTTGATTGACCTGGCCACCTTTGGCGGGCTGATCATTCAGGTTTCCCTGGTCGAGGGGGCGATGGCGATCATGCTGATTGCCTTGTCGATGACGGGAACCGTGCGTTACCGGCGTGAGGAACGGATTGCCCGGCTGGCGGCCCGTGATCCGCTGACCGCGCTGTACAACCGGCGAGCGCTGGAGGTGCGGGCTGGGCATTTCTTCAAGGACGTGAGCCCTGCGCAACCTGGGGCGTTACTGCTGATCGACATCGACAATTTCAAGCTGGTCAACGACCTGCACGGGCATATAGCCGGGGACCGCTTGCTGATTGCCTTGAGCGAGATGATTCGCACGGCGCTGCCCGAGCGCTCGCTGGCGGCGCGGTTGGGGGGCGATGAGTTTGTCATCTTGCTGAGTGGGGCGAGTAGCGAACGGGTCATGGAGCTGGGTGGGATGCTGCGTGAGCAGTTCCAGCAGTACGCCTGCAAGACCGTGCCAACGCCGCAGGCGGTTACCTTGAGCATCGGTGCCAACCTGTTCGACCAGCCACCGGCGAGCCTGGCGGCGTTGATCGAGCAGGGGGATGTGGCGCTGTACCAGTCCAAGCGTGGAGGGCGCGACAGCATTCGGTTTGTCGAGCGGCCCATGGCAGACATTAGCCACTAGTCTGTTTTTTGCTTTTGCTTTTGCTTTTGCTTTTGCTTTTGCTTTTGCTTTTGCTTTTGCTTTTGCGTTTAAGCGCGCGGTAGTTCAGGCGACGCAGGTTGCGACTTCAGGAGGCCGAGCGCAGGGCTTGCGGAGGGAGGTGACGGGCATGGATGCCCGTCAAGCGCTGGGCCCCAGGATGGGGCCTGCAGCGCGGTCCTCCCGGGAGCAAGCCCGGAGCGAGGGGACCCCGGAGCGCAGCGCAGGGGCCGGATGATGGGAGCGGACGGTTTTTGGTTCCTTTTTGCCACGACAAAAAGGGACCCGCCGTAAGGGCGGAAAGGTGACTTTGCGCCACCTGCGTGAATGAATGTTTACTTGGTGTGAAGGCCCACATCCAAGAAGCAAGAAGCAAGAAGCAAGAAGCAGAATTTGTCTGTTTTGACTCAGCGAACAGTCCGTTTGCGATGGCGACACTGACTCACCTTTTCGCCCTTACGGCGAGTCACTTTTTGTCAAACGCGACAAAAAGTAACCAAAAAACGCTGCGCTCCCATCATCCGGCCCCTACGCTGCGCTCCGGGGTCCCCTCACTCCGGCCTTGCTCCCGGGAGGACCGCGCTGCAGGCCCCATCCTGGGGCCCAGCGCTTGACGGGCATCCATGCCCGTCACCTCCCTCCGCAAGGCCTGCGTTCGGCCTCCTGAAGTCGCGAAGATCAAGATCAAGATCAAGATCAAGATCAAGATCAAGATCAAGATCAAAACATGTACGATGCGGCGGTTGTATTTACTTGTTGTTGATGCACTGCGACTGCGCGCTGTAGCGAATGGTCTGCAAGCGCCCCTGGCTGTCTTCGAAAGTCATCAGCTTCGGCGTTACGGTGCAGGTTCGTGGGTCACCGGACTGTCGCACGACACTGGCGATATCCAGTTTCATGCCGTAGCGATAGTCCTCGACCGTCGGCATCGGCTTGCCCGCCTTGGCCGCATACGCCAAAACCGCCTGCTGGTGTTCAGCCAGCAACTGCTCGGTACGGTCATCGGAAAAGGCCAGCGCCTGGCCAGTCAGCACTAGCAGCAATGCGCCGCCAGAAAGTAAGGCTTTCATCCTCGAACCTCTGTAGGTCAGTCATCTCGGCACTCAGGCTATCGATGGCCAACCCACAGGGGCATGACGGCAAACTTACATTTCAGAAAGGGACGCTCAGGTCGCCACCTGGTAGCACGGTACGTACGCCGCGCCGCCGGGCAATTTCATGCGGTGCTGGTCGACGAACGCCTGCAGCAGCCGGCCCAGTGGGTCCAGCACGGCACTGTCGCCGTGAATCTGATAGGGCCCGTGTTCCTCGATCAGGCGGATGCCTTTGTCCTTGACGTTGCCGGCGACGATGCCGGAAAACGCCCGACGCAGGTTGGCTGCCAGCTCATGGGGCGGTAGCGCGCGGCGTAGGTCCAGTTCGGCCATGGCTTGGTGGGTCGGATCGAACGGGCGCTGGAAGCTCTCCTCGATCTTCAGCAACCAGTTGAAGTGGAAGGCATCGTTGCGCTCGCGGCGGAACTGCTTCACCGCCTTGAGCCCTTCGACCATGTGCCGGGAGACTTCCGCCGGGTCGTCGATGATGATCTCGTACAGGCGGTGCGCTGCTTCACCCAGGGTGGCGCCGACGAAGGCGTGCAGCTGTTGCAGGTACGGCTCGGCACTGCGCGGGCCGGTGAGAACCACAGGGAAGGGCAGGCCTTGGTTGTCCGGGTGCATGAGGATGCCCAGCAGGTAGAGGAACTCCTCTGCCGTACCGGCCCCGCCGGGGAAGATAATGATGCCATGGCCGACACGCACGAAGGCTTCCAGGCGCTTCTCGATGTCCGGCAGGATCACCAGTTCGTTTACGATCGGGTTGGGTGCCTCGGCGGCGATGATGCCTGGCTCGGTCAGGCCCAGGTAGCGGCTGCCGTGCATGCGTTGCTTGGCGTGGGCGATGGTGGCGCCTTTCATCGGCCCCTTCATCACGCCAGGGCCGCAGCCGGTGCACACATCCAGCTTGCGCAGGCCCAGCTCGTGGCCGACCTTCTTGGTGTACTGGTATTCCTCGGTGCTGATCGAGTGGCCGCCCCAGCACACCACCATCTTCGGCTCCACGCCCGGGCGCAGGGTGCGCGCGTTGCGCAGCAGGTGGAACACGTAATCGGTGATGCCCTGGGAGCTTTCCAGATCGATGCGCTGGCTGGCCAGCTCGCTTTCGGTGTAGACGATGTCGCGCAGGGCGCTGAACAGCATTTCGCGGGTGCTGGCGATCATTTCGCCATCGACGAAGGCATCGGCCGGCGCATTGAGCAGCTCCAGGCGCACGCCACGGTCTTGTTGGTGGATCCTGACCTCGAAGTCCTTGTAAGCCTCAAGGATGGTCTTGGCATTGTCGACATGGGCGCCGGTGTTGAGGATGGCCAGGGCGCACTGGCGGAACAGGGTGTAAAGGCTACCGGTACCGACTTCACTCAGTTGCTGCACTTCACGTTGTGACAGCGTTTCCAGGCTGCCTTTGGGGCTGACGGATGCATTGATGACATTGCGTTGAGGCATCTAAGTCTTTCCTGTGCGGGTAAAACATCCTTCTTTGACAACACCATACCGAGAAATGTGGACGGCAACGAGGGGGGCGTGGAAAAAGCTTGAAACCGAGTCGCCTGCAAAGCGGGCGACTCGGTCTTGAATCATCCCAACAGCTTCTGCACACCGAGGGTAATCGCCAAACCACCCCCGACCAGCCACAGGTTAAGAATCGCCCCGGTAGCCAGCGCCTTTGGCCCGGCCTGGCGGATCTGGCTGAAGCGCGTCTCCATCCCCAGCGCGGTCATGGCCATGGTCAAGGCAAAGGTGTCCAGGCTGTTCACCGCCTGGGTCACGCTGCCGGGCAGCACCTGCAGCGAATTGACCAGCACCAGGGCAAGGAAGCCGAAGGCGAACCAAGGCATGGCGATGCGCCCGTTGCCCTGCGCCAGGCCGGCCTGGCGCGACCGGCTGATCCACAGGCCCACCACCAACAGCACCGGCACCAGCAGCATGACCCGGGTCATCTTGACGATGGTGGCGATGTGCGTGGCCTCGGGGCTGACGTTGCTGGCCGCGCCGACCACCTGCGCCACTTCGTGGATGGTGCCGCCCAGCAAAAGCCCGGCGCCCATGGTGTCAAGGTGCAGCCAGCCGGCGTTGATCGCCAGTGGGTAAAGGAACATCGACAAGGTACCGAACAGCACCACGCTACCGACCGCCATGGCGCTTTTATGCGGGGCGCTGCGCAGCGCCGATTCGAATGCCAGCACGGCGGCAGCGCCGCAGATGGCGCTGCCGGCGGCGGTCAGCAAGGCAGTATCGCGGTCCAGCTTGAATACTTTCATGCCGCACCACAGGCCGATCAGCAGGGTGCTGGACACCACCAGCACCGACACGATGAGCCCCGACCAGCCGACCTCGGCAATTTCCTGCAGGCTTACCCGCAGGCCGAAGAATGCCACGGCGATGCGCAACAGGCCGCGAGCGGAAAAGTTGATACCAGCCGCCCAGCTTGCCGGTACACCGTCTCGCAGCGCGTTGCCATACAGTGCACCGGCGACGATACCGACGATCAATGGGCTGATGCCCAGGTTGGCGATGGCGGGCAGGGCAGCCAGTTGAGTGACTGCAAGCGCGAACAGCGCGACGAACAGGATGCCATTGAGCCGCCCTCGGGTAGAGAGGGTAGGGGCAAAAGCAGGGTTGGACGGAACCGTGGCCATGTGAGTCCTCCGGAAAGTGTTTCGACAAGGCCTACGTTAATCTGGTTATAAGCTTATAAAAAATCGTAATTTAGGATGGCAAATATCCGAATAGCTGATATTTTTAATTCATGACCCCAGAACAGCTGATAACGTTCGCCACCGTTGCCGAGCACGGCAACATCAGCCATGCAGCCCAGGCCTTGCACTTGTCGCAGCCGGCGGTGTCCGGCCAGCTCAAGCTGTTGCAGGAGGCCTTTGGCGAACCGCTCTATCAACGTGCCGGCCGTGGTGTGCGGTTGACGGCAGCCGGCGAGCAGTTGCTGGCCCATGCCGAGCGCCTGCGCGAGACCTTCCGCCAGGCCCAGGCATTGCGCGAGGCCATGCGTGGCCTGGAGCGCGGTACCTTGCGTATCGGTGCCAGTACCACACCCGCCAGCTACCTGCTGCCTTACCTGATTGCCGACTTCCATGCCCGCCACCCGGAGGTGCTGGTGACGACATCGCACGGCAACACGGCGGAAATCGTCGCTGCGCTGGACAGTGTCGACATCGCCCTGATCGAAGGGCCGCCCGGGCAGGAGTTGCCCTTGGGCACGGCAGTGACGGCCTGGCGGGAGGACGAGATCGTTGCCATCGTGCCCAGTGGTCATCCGCTGGCTGGCAGTGACCAGCAGGCCTTGGCGTCGCTGGGTGCCTACCCGTTGGTGCTGCGCGAGAGCGGCTCGGGGGTGCGGCAGATCGTCGAGCGGGCATTTGCCCGTGATGGTGTAGCGATGCGCGTAGCGCTGGAGATTGCCGGGGTGGAAGGGGTGAAGGAGGCGGTGCGTGCGGGGATGGGCGTTGGTTTTGTGTCGGCGATGTCCATCCGCCATGAGGATGGGGCGCTGCACAGGTTGCAGGTGGCGCCCCAGGCACTGGTGCGGCGGTTTTCCATACTGGTGCCGCATGCGGCTACACCGTCGCGGGCGGCTTCGCGGTTCCTTGAATTGTGTGTTGATATGCAAGGGGCAGGAGCGGGTGAAGTCCATTCACCTTGAAGATGTTTCTGTAACCGGTGGGAGACGTGCGGCCAGTTGCCGAAGTCTGCTACCTGATAGCGCCAGCACGAGGGTCGATATAACCAAGTAACCTGTCAAAAACGCCAGTGTTCAAAGCCCCCGTATCTATTTAAGGTGAAGGCATTCGATGTTTGAAATCTGGAGTAGTCTAGATGAGATGCAACCTTCGAAATGCTGGTATCCAGAATCGCCCGACTTATGGTCAATCCTATACACCTTACGGCTTTTCCGGTAAATCACAATATTCGCCCATTGTCGGATTCGCCGGCCAGTGGTTTGACACGATAAGTGGCTTGTATCCGCTAGGAAATGGTCGGCGTCTGTACAGCCCTTCAATCTGCCGTTTTACCCGTCCTGATTTTTTAAGCCCGTTTGGTGGCGGGGGGATGAATGCGTATGCCTATTGCTCTGGTGATCCTATGAATTATGTTGATCCTTCTGGGTCTTTCAGGAATACGTCCAGGGGGCACGTGAACCCTCAAACGACCTTGGATATCAATATTTTGCAAAAGGAGGGTTTTCCATCAAGCTTGCACCCACAGCTTTTGCATTTCCGGAAAGTGGCGAAGGGAATACATCGAGGGCCGATGGAAAAGAATGTCGTAGTTGCACGGTTATATAAGCATGACGCTCCGCACTATGCGTACACTCGATGGGACCTAAAATACAATTTTGCAACCAATGGGTTTGCAGCGGATTTTGTGGCTGGTAGCCCCATTTTTCATTTGCCGGTTGGTCACTATGAGGCGAAGCTGAATATTTTTGTCTTGGGCGTGGGACCTTTCAAACCCGCACGAGGGCTCGGAAATTCTAAATCTTACGAAGTCCGTAAAAGAGATCTTAAGGGTTTCTCTCTTCCTGCTGCTCAGCACGAGAGACCGCAGCTTGCAGGGGCAGCGTGGCCTGAAGTAGCTAAAGCAATGTGGGATGTGCGTTTCCAAAGGGAGATTGACCGGTTTGATGAGATGCTTGAGCGCTATGGACCACCAAAAGCGCCCCCTTCTCCACCCCCTAGGCGACGCTAACTCCAGAAATAAGCCTTCTCGCTTTCGTTAAGCAGGCACGGCATGCGTTGAGCCACGCCCAGGACACACATTCAATGCGCGCAGCGACTGGTATCGCCTTGCGCCGCTGGCGCCTTTCGCGCTGCCGCCAGAAGGGTAGCCAGCACGATCAACGCGGCACCCGCCGCCATACGCAGGCTCGGCTGGTCACCAAACAACCACCAGGCACCCATGATCGCGTAAACCGGCTCCAGCGCGATGATCATGCCCGCCGTGCGCGCTTCCAGCCCTTTCAGGCTCCTGACGAACAGGAATTGCGACAGGCCGGTGCAGAACACCCCGAGCAGTGCCAGGTTGATCCAGTCGCTGCTGGCCAGGCTGGTGTTGCCCAGGTGGGTGAAGGCAAACGGCGCCACCAGTACGGCCACCACCACGTTTTGCCAGAAGGCTACCTGCATGGCATTCATGCTCGATGCATTGCGGCGGTTGGCTACGGTCAGCAAGGCGAACGCCAGGCCCGAGCCCAACCCCCAAAACAGGCCGAGGGTGCCTTTGTCGAGCAGGTCGAAGGTGGGTACTACCAGCACCAGGCCGGCCGTGACCATCAGCAACAGCACACCTTGTACCGCACCGATGCGCTGGCCGAACACGCCACGCTCGACCATGGCGATGAACGCCGGGAAGCTGGCGAAGCCCAGGGTGGCAACCGCTACGCCACCGACTTTCACGGCAATGAAGAAGGTCACCCAGTGGGTCGCCAGCAGGGCGCCGGTCAGGCCCAGCACTGGCAGGTTGCGCAGGGTCAGCGCATCGAGCAGGCGTGTCCCCTTGAGCCCGGCGACGAAGCCCAAGGCAATGAAGGCGAAGGTGGCGCGGCCGAAGGTGATGATGCTGGCATCGGCTTCTATCAGGTGACCGAGAATGCCGGTCAAGCCGAACAACACAGCGGCAATATGGGCAACGCACAGGGCGTTGCGGTGGCCGGTGGCAGCACCGGCTACGGGGATTGAAGTCGCGATCATGGCAGTCAAGTCTTCACAATGTGGCGCGCGCAAACACTCCCGGCTGGCGCGGCGCGGGTCTCTAATACTGGGAGTTTTATCGTTATGAGCCCGGACGAATTGCCCGGTGCAAAAAGGCGCCACAGCGTTGGAATTGTGAAGCGAGGCTGTTTTACTCGCGGTTACCACGTCGTCCAGCCCACGGCGCGGGGCTGGTCGATGTGTGTATTATTTTTGTATACAGGGTTTTGCAGCCGATTGCGGGCGACGTGTGCTTGTCTGATCGCGACATCGATGGTTGCCTTGCAGCGCCGTCCTACTCGTCGCCGTAGTTCATGATCGACAGCAGGCGAATCGGCACTTGCACCAGTTGCTCCGGGCCGTGCGGGGTTTCGCCGTCGAAGGTCAGGCTGTCGCCAGCGTGCATGTGGTAGAGCTGGTTGCCGTGGCGGTACACCAGTTCGCCCTCCAGCAAATGGAGGAACTCGGTGCCTGGGTGGGCGAAGGTCGGGAACTCTTCGCTGGCGTCGTCCATGCTCACCATGTAAGCCTCGAAGTGCTTCTTCGGCCCTCTGGCGTGATTGAGCAAATGGTAGGTGTGGCCCTTCTCGGTGCCACGGCGCACCACCTCCAGCCCTTCACCGGCTTTTACCAGCAGGGCATTGCCGTCGGGCTGATCATATTGGCTGAACAGCTTGGCCATCGGCATACCCAGCACGTCGCACAGGCGGCTTAGGGTGTCGAGGCTGGTGGATACCTGAGCATTCTCGATCTTGCTCAGCATGCCCTGGCTGATGCCGGCGATGCGCGCCACGTCGGCGAGCTTGAGGGACTGGGCCTGGCGCTGGCGTTTGATCTGCAGGCCCAGGTATTGCTCCAGGCGAAGGCGCGGTTGGGTTTCGGTCGACATCTAATGCCCTGCACGGTTTCAGTTCAAGAATAATATTTTCGCACTTAGAAAGTGCGAAATGCAGCGGCGTGGCCGCTTCTTTCCTCAGAAGAAAACGAGTTTCCCATAAATAGAGCATAAAAAGCTGCCTGGGTTTTGCCCAGCCTGTACTGGCGTCTTGGCGGGTACAGGCCTGGATAAAGAACGCTTTGGATAAGTTGGCAAGTTCGTTGCATTCCTGTGAGGAAAGTAATTTTCTCGTGCGGAATCATTGCCCCTTACCCAGGAGTGTTCAACCCATGTTGCCAGCAGAAACCCAGCGCACGCTCGACCAACACGGCATCAAGTACGTGCTGGCGCAGTTCGTCGATATTCATGGCTCGGCGAAGACCAAATCGGTGCCGGTCTCGGGCCTGAAGATGGTCGCCGAAGAGGGCGCCGGTTTTGCCGGCTTCGCCATCTGCGGCATGGGCATGGAGCCACACGGACCGGACTTCATGGCCCGCGGCGACCTGACGACCTTGATTCCGGTGCCATGGCAGCCGGGTTATGGCCGCGTGGTATGCGTGGGCCATGTAAACGGCCAGCCGTGGCCCTACGACAGCCGTCACGTGTTGCAACAGCAGGTGCAGCGCCTGGCCGAAAAGGGGTGGACGCTGAACACCGGCCTTGAGCCCGAGTTCAGCCTGTTTCGCCGCGACGAGGGTGGCAAGCTGCAACTGGTGGATGCCTCCGACAACCTCGACAAGCCGTGTTACGACTACAAGGGCCTGTCACGCTCGCGGCTGTTCCTCGAGCGCCTGACCGAGGCGTTGCAACCGGTGGGTTTCGACATCTACCAGATCGACCACGAAGACGCCAACGGCCAGTTCGAGATCAACTACACCTACAGTGACGCCATGGAGTCGGCCGACCGTTTCACCTTCTTCCGCATGGCCGCCGGCGAGATCGCCAACGACCTGGGGATGATCTGCTCGTTCATGCCCAAGCCCGACCCCAAGCGCGCTGGCAATGGCATGCACTTTCATCTGTCGCTGGCCAGCAGCACCAACAAGAACCTGCTCCACGACCCGTCCGACAGCAGCGGCATGGGCCTGTCGAAGCTGGCCTACCACTTTGCTGCAGGGCTGCTGGCCCACGGCCAGGCGTTGTGTGCCTTCGCGGCGCCAACGGTCAACTCCTACAAGCGTCTGGTGGTGGGGCGCTCGTTGTCGGGTTCGACGTGGGCCCCGGCCTTCGTAGCCTGGGGGGCCAACAACCGCTCGGCGATGGTGCGCATTCCTTATGGTCGCCTGGAATTCCGCTTGCCGGACGCCGGTTGCAACCCGTACCTGGTCACCGCCGCAATCATTGCCGCCGGCCTCGATGGCATCGACCGCCAGTTGGAGCCAGGCGAGATGTGCAATGAAAACCTCTACAACCTGAGCCTTGAAGACATTGCCGCGCGCGGCATCAAAACCCTGCCGCAATCGCTGAAGGAAGCCGTTGACGCACTTCAAGCCGACCCGCTGTTCCGCGAGGTGCTGGGCGCCGAGATCGTCGACGAGTTCATCAAGCTCAAGCGCATGGAGTGGGTGGAGTACTGCCGGCACGTTTCCGACTGGGAAATCCAGCGCTACACCGAATTCTTCTGACCGCCCCCAATCCCTTGGGCGGCCAGCAGCAAAGCGGTCGCCCACTGCCTAGTAAGGAGCATCACCATGTGTGGAATCGTAGGTCTGTACCTGAAAAAGCCCGAGCTGCACGCCCAGCTTGGCAAGCTCTTCGAGCCCATGCTCGAAGCCATGACCGACCGTGGCCCGGACAGCGCCGGCTTTGCCATCTATGGCGACGAGGTGGCCGATGGCTGGGTCAAGTTGACCCTGCAGGCCGCTGACATCGACTACCCCTGGGCAACCCTGATGGGCCAGTTGGAAGGCCGCCTGGGCTGCTCGCTGAACGGGTTCCAGAACGCCAGCGCTGCTGTGCTCAAAGTGCACACCGATGAAGCCACCGCCCGTGCCGCGTTGGCCGAGCTGGCGCCCGACGTGCGCATCATGAGCGCCGGGCAGAGCATCGAAATTCTCAAGGGCATGGGGTTGCCGGCAGAAATTTCCAGCCGCTTCGGCCTGGCCGCGATGAAGGGCGGCCACATCATCGGCCATACCCGCATGGCCACCGAAAGCGCCGTGACCATGGAAGGCAGCCACCCATTCTCTACCGGTGCCGACCTGTGCCTGGTGCACAACGGTTCGTTGTCCAACCACTTTCGCCTGCGCCAGAAACTCAAGCGCGAAGGCATCAGCTTCGAGACCGACAACGACACCGAAGTGGCCGCCGGCTACCTGACCTGGCGCCTGCAACAGGGGGACAGCTTGGCCCAGGCCCTGGATGGCGCGCTGGAAGACCTGGACGGCTTCTTCACGTTCGCCATCGGCACCCGCAACGGCTTTGCCGTGATCCGCGACCCGATTGCCTGCAAGCCTGCGGTGCTGGCCGAGACCGACGATTACGTGGCCATGGCTTCGGAATACCAGGCGCTGGCCAGCTTGCCTGGCATCGAGCACGCAAAGGTCTGGGAGCCGGCGCCGGCCACTTTGTACGTCTGGGAGCGCGAAAGCGCCTGACTTGCCATCGAACCCCTGGAGAACCTCATGAAAACGATCGACCTTTCCAACACTGCGGTGCGCGTGCTCAACCAGTCCCTGCATGGCGAGGTGCAAGACCAGGAATGGCGGGTTACCCACCCGGACGGCAAACACAACCTGGCCGTGGGCATCAACGCTGCCGTGGCCGTGGATATCGAAGGCCACGCTGGCTACTACTGCGCCGGCATGAACCAGCAGGCCAGCGTCACCGTGCATGGCAATGTCGGTGTGGGGGTGGCCGAGAACATGATGTCTGGCTCGGTGCGGGTCAAAGGTAGTGCTTCCCAGGCCGCCGGTGCTACTGCCCATGGTGGGTTGCTGGTGATCGAGGGTGACGCCGGTGCCCGTTGCGGCATTTCCATGAAGGGCGTGGACATCGTGGTGGGCGGCAGCATCGGCCACATGAGCTGCTTCATGGGCCAGGCCGGGCGCCTGGTGGTCTGCGGCGATGCCGGCGATGCACTGGGCGATTCGCTGTACGAGGTACGTATCTACGTCAAGGGCGCGGTGCAGTCGCTGGGCTCGGACTGCATTGAAAAAGAGATGCGCGCCGAACACCTGCAAGAGCTGCAGGAACTGCTGAACAAGGCCGGCCTGGACCATAAGGCTGCCGATTTCAAACGCTACGGCTCGGCCCGCCAGCTGTACAACTTCAAAGTCGACAACGCCAGCGCATATTGATCCAGGAGCATTCCAATGAGCGAGCAATTCCCCCCGGTACTGCGTGAGTCGGCCACTTTCGATCGCCTGACCATCCAGGAAATCCAGCGTGCTGCCGAAACCGGCATCTACGACATCCGCGGCGGTGGTACCAAGCGCCGCGTGCCCCACTTCGACGACCTGCTGCTGCTGGGGGCCAGCGTGTCGCGCTACCCGCTGGAAGGCTACCGCGAGAAGTGCGGCACTGATGTGGTGCTGGGCAACCGCTTTGCGAAAAAACCGATTCACCTGAAAATCCCAGTGACCATCGCCGGCATGAGTTTCGGCGCGCTGTCGGCCAACGCCAAGGAAGCGCTGGGCCGTGGTGCGACCATCGCCGGCACCAGCACCACCACCGGCGACGGTGGCATGACCCCGGAAGAGCGCCGCCAGTCGCAGCACCTGGTGTATCAGTACCTGCCATCGCGCTACGGCATGAACCCCGACGACTTGCGCAAGGCCGACGCCATCGAGATCGTCCTCGGCCAGGGCGCCAAGCCGGGCGGTGGCGGCATGCTGCTGGGCATGAAAGTGACCGAGCGAGTGGCCGGCATGCGCACCTTGCCGGTCGGCGTCGACCAGCGCAGTGCCTGCCGCCATCCGGACTGGACCGGCCCGGACGACCTGGCGATCAAGATTGCCGAGATTCGCGAGATCACCGACTGGGAAAAGCCGATCTACGTGAAGATCGGCGCCAGCCGCCCGTACTACGACGTCAAGCTGGCGGTTAAGGCGGGTGCTGATGTGATCGTGCTCGATGGCATGCAGGGCGGTACCGCAGCGACTCAGGAAGTGTTCATCGAGCATGTCGGCATCCCGATTCTGCCGGCCATCCCGCAGGCGGTGCAGGCGCTGCAGGAAATGGGCATGCACCGCAAGGTACAGCTGATTGTCTCGGGGGGCATTCGCAACGGTGCCGACGTGGCCAAGGCCATGGCTTTGGGGGCCGATGCGGTGGCTATTGGCACGGCGGCATTGATCGCCTTGGGTGACAACCATCCGCGTCTGGACAGTGAGCTGAAGAAGATTGGCTCGGCCGCCGGCTTCTATGACGACTGGCAGAACGGCCGCGACCCGGCCGGCATCACCACCCAAGACCCCGAGCTGGCCAAGCGCCTGAACCCGGAAGAGGCGGGGCGCCGGCTGGCGAACTACCTGCGGGTGCTGGTGCTGGAGGCGCAGACCATGGCGCGGGCGTGTGGCAAGTCGCACCTGCACAACCTAGACCCGGAGGACCTGGTGGCGTTGACCGTGGAGGCTGCGGCGATGGCGCGGGTGCCGTTGGCGGGGACTGCCTGGGTGCCAGGGCAGGCGCAGTATTGAGTTGAGCATCGGGGGCCGCTTTGCGGCCCATTCGCGACACAAGGCCGCTCCTACACGGTCCCTTGTAGGAGCGGCCTTGTGTCGCGATGGGCTGCACAGCAGCCCCAAAGCCACCCACCATTCCCACAGGAGTGACGTCATGAAGCACCTCACCCTCGCTGTAATGTTGTTAGCCCTGGCCACCCAGGCCACTGCCGCCGAAACCACCCTGGACACCGGCAACACCGCCTGGATGATCTGCGCCGCGATGTTCGTGCTGATGATGTGCATCCCCGGCCTGGCGATGTTTTACGGCGGCATGGTGCGGGCCAAGAACTTTCTTTCGGTGTTCACCCAGCTGTTCGCCGTGGCCGGCGTTATCGGCATTATCTGGGTGCTGTTCGGCTACAGTCTGGTGGTCGATACCACCGGCATGGTCGAGGGCCAGCTCACCTTCAACAGTTTCATCGGCGGGTTGGACAAGGCGCTGATGCTGGATATCGGCCATGACAGCCTGGTCGGCACCATCCCCGAAGGTGTGTTTGCGGTGTTTCAGCTGACGTTCGCCATCATCACCCCAGCGCTGATTGCCGGTGGTTTTGCAGAGCGCATGAAGTTCACCGCCTCGTTGCTGTTCATGGCGGCGTGGTTCGTGCTGGTGTATGCACCTATTGCCCATATGGTATGGGGCGGGCCGGGGGCACTGATGGTCAACTGGGGAGTGCTGGACTTCGCCGGCGGCACTGCGGTGCACATCAATTCCGGCGTGGCGGCCTTGGCGGCGGCGTTGATGCTGGGCAAGCGCAAGGGCTACCCGCAGGTGGCCATGCCGCCGCATAACCTGGGTTTTACTCTGGTGGGCGCGGGGTTGATGTGGGTGGGCTGGTTCGGCTTCAACGTTGGGTCGGGGCTTGCCGCGAACCAGGGGGCAGGGGTGGTGATGCTGGCGACCATGGTGGCGGCCTGCGCGGGGATTGTCGGTTGGTTGCTGACCGAGAAGGTGATGCATGGTCGACCGACTGCCTTGGGTGCTGCGTCGGGGGCACTGGCGGGGCTGGTGGGTATTACACCGGCCTGCGCATTCGTCGGGCCGCTGGGGGCACTGGTGATCGGTGTGTTGACCGGGGCCATCTGCTTCTTTGCCGTGACCCGGCTCAAGCAGGCGCTAGGGTATGACGACAGCCTTGATGTGTTCGGGCTGCATGGTGTGGGTGGGATGGTCGGGGCGATTCTGACCGGTGTGTTTGCCGCGCCGGCGCTGGGTGGCTATGTGGAAGGCGCATCGCCCATTGGGCAAGCACTGGTGCAGTTGAAGGGTGTGGCTTTCACCTTCGTGTACTGCTTCGTGGTGAGCTGGGTAATTCTCGCGGCCATCAAGCTGACCATCGGGTTGCGGGCCAGCCGAGAGGAAGAAGAGCAAGGGCTGGACCTGGCGGAGCACAATGAGCGCGCTTATAACCTTTGACAACACGTTGTGCCTGCCGGCCCCTTCGTGGTTTTACCCGCGAAGGGGCCGGTGCAGTTTGAATCAGTGCCCCATGGCCAACTTGGCACTCATCTGCCGGCGACGGTAGGCACTGTCACGGCTGGCCAGCCACCAGTACAGCGGTGAAGTAATCGCCAGCCCTACCAGCCACGACAGGTCAGCCCCGTTGATGTGCTCGGAAATCGGCCCGACATACAGCGGTGTGTTCATGAACGGGATCTGCACCACGATACCCACCGCATAGGCGATCAGCGCCTGTGGGTTGTAACGGCCGTAGATACCGCCATCGACCTGGAAGATCGACTGGATGTCGTAGTCGCCCTTGTGAATGGCATAAAAGTCGATCAGGTTGATCGCCGTCCATGGCACCAGCACCACCAGCAGCACCAGCACCATGTCGACGAAGTGGCCGATGAAATCTGCCGAAGCGAACACCGCTACCACGCTGCAGGCTGCCAGCACGATCAACGACAGCACGGCGCGGCTCTTGGCGGTAGGGATCCAACGGTAGGCGAAGGTCTGGATCAGGGTGATGATCGACAGCACCGCACCATACAGGTTGAGGGCATTGTGGCTGATGACGCTGAGCAGAAACAGCACCAGCATGATCGGGCCGAGGGTGCCGGTGGCCAGTTTGACCGCGTCCATGGTGTCCATGCCGGCCGGGATCGCCAGCACGGCCACGGCGCCGAAAATGAACGACAGGCTCGAACCCAGGGCTGAGCCCAGGTAGGTGGTCCAGAACGTCGAGCTGACTTTCACATCTGCCGGCAGGTAGCGTGAATAGTCCGACACATAGGGCGCAAAAGCGATTTGCCACAGCGCCGCCAGCGAAACGGTGGCCAACCAGCCAGCCAGGTTGAAGCCGCCGCGGGTGAGGAAGTCGTCGCTTTGTACATGGGTGAAGATGTAGCCGAAGCCGACCACGATGCCGATGCCCAGCACCCAGGTGCCGATGCGGTTGAGCACGTGAATGAAGCGGTAGCCGATGATGCCGATGATGCCCGAGCCCAATGCACCGATGACGATGCCGACCGGTACCGGTACGGCGTCGACCACGCCATGCAGTGACTTGCCGGCAAGCACGATGTTGGACGCGAAGAAGCCGATGTACATGACGCCGGCGATCACTACCACCAGCAGCGCACCGAGGGTGCCGAACTGGGCGCGGCTCTGGATCATTTGCGGGATGCCCATTTGCGGGCCCTGGGCCGAGTGCAGCGCCATCAGCACACCGCCGACCAGGTGGCCGACCAGGATGGCGACGATGCCCCATACCAGGTTCAGGTGGAACAACTGCACGCCCAGCGCGCCGGTGACGATGGGCAGCGGCGCGATGTTGCCGCCGAACCACAGTGTGAACAGATCCCTTACCTTTCCATGGCGGTCTTGCGGGGGCACATAGCCGATCGTGTGTTTTTCTATCAGGGGTGCCGAATTGGCTGCACTGGTCATGACTGACTCCAAGGCAAGGTAGGGCATCGGGAGCTGCCCGGGGGCGTGCCGGCGATGGGCGACGCGTTCTTGTTGGAGCGATGATGCGGGGCGCGGGGATAACGAGAAATTAGTAAATATGTACCCATAAACCTTAAAAAACCTAAGGCTGACAAAAGCTTAAGCGGGGGACGGTAGCAAGGAGGGTGCCAGCAGGCGGGAAGGCTTGGGATAGAGGGGGTGAGCCCTTTGCCCGTAGCAAGTGGTGGGCTTTGCTGGTGCATCATGCCCATTTTCAGGGCAGCTGAATGGTTGCCAGTAATGGCCCTTTCGCGGGGTTGTCCGCGAAAGGGCCAGCACAGGAGCAAACGGCTACATCGGCAACAACCGGTCTTGGATCACCTCTTTCATCACCAAGGTCGAACTCAGGCGCTTCACATTGGGAATGCTGGTCAGTTTCTCGTCATACAGCTTCTGAAACGCCGGCAGGTCCTTGGCCACCACATGCAGCAAATAATCCGGGTCGCCGAACAGCCGCTGCGCCTCGACGATCTGCGGGATCTCCGCCAGTGCCGCTTCAAAGTCCGCCACCGGTTGGCGGGTTACCTCGCGCAGGGTAACGAACACCAACGCGGCAAAGTTCAGCCCCAGGGCGCTCGGCGCCAAGCGGGCGTGATAGCCCAGAATCGCTCCGGACTCTTCCAGCGCCTTCAAGCGCCGATGGCAGGGCGACAGGCTGAGCCCTACGCGGTCGGCCAGCTCGGTTACCGACAGCCGCCCATCCTTTTGCAGTTCGGCAAGGATTTTTCGATCTGTTCGGTCCATGGGGGAGAATCTTCCAGTAAATAAATGAAGAGGGGGAATATACGAAAGAAAATCCCCGGGAGGAATCCGTAATCTTTCGACATCCAACGCAGTAGATAAGGAAGATTCAAGTGGCTATCAGTGTGCTGACGGCGTTTTGGGCCGTGTCGATGCTGTTCGTGATGACCCCGGGTGCAGACTGGGCCTACGCCATCTCGGCGGGCATGCGCGGGCGCTGGGTGATGCCGGCGGTGGTGGGGATGTTGTCGGGGCATTTTCTGGCCACGCTGGTGGTGGCGGCCGGGGTCGGCAGCCTGCTGGCAGGCCACCCCTTGGCGCTGACCTTGCTGACCCTGGCGGGTTGCAGCTACCTGCTATGGCTAGGCGGCAACCTGTTGCTGAGCCCGGCATTGCCGGCGGCCGGGCAGGGCGGTGCGGGGGAGTCGGGTTCGCGCTGGGCGTTCAAGGGGTTTTGCGTCAGTGGCCTGAACCCGAAAGTGTTCCTGCTGTTCCTGGCCTTGTTGCCGCAGTTCACCGACCCGCAGTCGAGCTGGCCGGTGCCGTTGCAGATCTTGTTGCTGGGGCTGGTGCACCTGTGCAGTTCACTGGTGATCTATTCGCTGGTGGGTTACGGCGCCAAGGCGGTACTGAGCACACGGCCAGGGGCGGCGAAACTGGTCGGGCGGGTGTCGGGGGTGGCAATGATTGCAGTAGCCTTGGGACTGATTGCAGGGCAAATCAACTGAACTCACCTGTATGCGATGGCTTCGGATAAACTCGCTGCAGCCCAATGCACAACAAGGATGTGCCCCATGCCCGATATCACCCAACTGCTCACCTTCGCCCTGATCTGCCTTGGCATGGTCCTTACCCCAGGGCCGAACATGATCTACCTGATCTCCCGCTCGATCTGTCAGGGCCGCAAGGCCGGGTTGATTTCCCTCGGCGGTGTGGCCCTGGGCTTCGTTATCTATATGTTCTGCGCCGCGTTGGGCATCACTGCCCTGGTGATGGCCGTACCCTTTGCCTACGATGCGTTGCGCATCGGCGGTGCGCTGTACCTGTTGTACCTGGCCTGGCAGGCGCTGCGCCCCGGTGGTCGTTCGCCGTTCCAGGTGCGTGACCTGCCTGCCGACAGCCCGAGGCGGTTGTTCACCATGGGCTTTGCCACCAGCCTGCTGAACCCGAAGATCGCCGTCATGTACCTGTCGCTGATGCCGCAGTTCATCGAACCGGGGCACGGCAGTGTGCTGTTGCAATCGCTGGTACTGGGTTCGACGCAGATCGCCATCAGCGTCACGGTCAATGCCATGATCGCGATCATGGCCGGATCCATCGCCGTGTTCCTTGCCGGTCGCCCATTGTGGCAGCAGGTTCAGCGCTGGTTGATGGGTACGGTACTGGCTGGCCTTGCCGTGCGCATGCTGGCGGAAGGGCGCCGCTGATCGCCCATCACAAGCGTGGGTTCAGTTGCCCAGCACTTTCCCGAGCAGGCGGCACACCTGTTCTGCCGAATAGGGCTTGGCCAGGAAGGTGAACCCCTGGTGCCCCCCTTCGGCAATCGCCTCGCTGTAACCCGACGTGAGGATCACCGGCAACCGTGGGTGCAGGCGGCGTAGCTCACGGGCCAGCGCCAGGCCGCCCATGCCGGGCATGACCACATCGGAAAACACCGCATCAAAGTCACCTGCCGGTCCCTCCAGCTGCGTCAGGGCCTCTTCCGCCGAGCGCGCATAGCTGATCCGATAGCCGTGGTCTTCTAGGATTTGAGCGGTGAAGTTGCCAAGATCAGGGTTGTCCTCCACCACCAGTATTCGCCGTCGTTCGCCCTGCGCCTGCGCCTGGCTGCTGCTTGGGGCATCCGCCGGCAAGGCTGCGGGCGGTGTCTCCTGTGGCAGGTACAGGGTAAAGGTGGTGCCCTGGCCCTGAACGCTGTGCACCTGCACGTCACCGCCAGACTGCTTGGCAAACCCGAACACCTGCGACAACCCCAGCCCAGTGCCTTCACCCGGCGCCTTGGTGGTGAAGAACGGGTCGAAAATGCGCTCCAGCAGCTCGCTGGCAATACCGACACCACTGTCGCTCACCGAGATGGCCGCAAACGGGCCAGGCTGTGGCGCCTGGCCGCGCAGGGCAGGCAGGCTCTGGTCGGCCTGCAGACGCAGCAGCAACGTACCTTCGCCGGCCATGGCGTCGCGTCCGTTGAGCATCAGGTTGATCACCGCCGTTTCCAGCTGGCTGAGGTCGGCGCGGATATGGCAGGGCGCCTGCGGCAGCTTCAGTGCGACCTGGATGCGTGCGCCGGTGGCGGTGTCGAGCATTTCGGCCATGGCTTCCAACCGAGGGCCGGCCTCGAACACTTGCGGGCTGAGGGCCTGGCGGCGGGCAAAGGCAAGCAGTTGGCCGGTCAGCTTGGCGCCGCGGTCCACGGTGTCGGACATGGTCTTGATGTAGCGTTCGCGGCGTTTCTCGTCCAGGTCGGGGCGCTGCAGAAAGTGCAGCGAGGACCGAATGATGGTCAGCAGGTTGTTGAAGTCGTGGGCGACACCACCTGTCAGCTGGCCGATGGCTTCCAGCTTTTGTGCCTGGCGCAGTACGGCTTCGGTGTGCAGCAACTGGGTAGTACGTTCTTCGACGCGGTGCTCCAGGGTGGCGTTGAGCGCCTCCAGCGCTGCCATGGCCTCGCGCACTTCGGCATTGGCCTGCACCCGCTGGATATGCGCCCAGCAACGTTCGGTCACTTCGCCGATCAGCGCTTGCTCGTAGTCGGTCCATACCCTTGGCACGCGGTCATGAATGGCCATCAGCGCCGTCAACCTGCCACCCTTGATCAGCGGTATGCAGATAGTGGCCGTAATGCCGATGGCCTGAAAGGTTGCCGCCTCGTCAGCCGCCAGCTCGCGGAGGTTGTCGTTGATCACCAAAGCCAGGCCGCTGCGCAGCCGGCTGACCGCCATGTGGCCGAAGTCATGCAGGTGGTACTGGCCCACCAGGCGTGGTGAACCGGGTGCCACCGCGTCGCCGCAGATAGTGAAGCCATCCTGGTCCGGCTCCATCACCGCATAGGCACAGCTGGACAGGCCAAGGTGCTCGACCAGCATGCGGGTGGTGATGGCCATGATCTGGTCCGGGTCGTTGGCCTCGGTCACGGCGCGCCCAAGGTTGTCGAGAAAATTCAGGCGCTGGTTGGTGACCACGCTGGCGGTGGTTTCGGTGACCGTGTCGAGCATGCCCAGCACCTTGCCGTCATGGCCGCGTATCGGGCTGTAGCAGAAGGTGAAATAGGCTCGCTCGGGGCAGCCGTTACGCACGATCGCCAACGGGAAGTCTTCGATGTACACCGCTTCACCGGCCAATGCACGGTCGGCCATGCTGCTGATGTCGGCCCAAGCTTCTTGCCAGACCTCGCGGAAGGGGACGCCCAGGGCCAAGGGTTTCTGCCCGAGGATTGGCAAGAAGGCGTCGTTGTGCAGGGTAAGCAGGTCGGGGCCCCACAACACGGCCTGTGGGAAGCGCGAGGCCAGGCACAGCGCCACGGTGGTCTTGAGTGCATCCGGCCAGGCCTCGAGCGGGCCGAGGCTGGTACGTGTCCAGTCGTGGTTGCGGATGCGTTCGGCCATCAAGCCGCCGCCGTCTAACCATTTCGCCATGGCCTGATGCCGATCCTTTAGCTTGAGAAGCTAAAAGATGCACTGAGATGGCGTGATTTGCGAGTGTTTTGTAGCGGTCAGCCAGGCGAGTGGTGAGCTGTTAGCGAAAACCCGCCACGATCCCTTTGCGCTCTTCGAGTAAACGGTGGTTATCGGCGGTGTCCTTGTCCCCCAACCGGATACCGTCCACCTCGCGCTGCGGGTCTGACCAGTAAGGTAGCCGGACCGTATCCAGTCTGAAAGCGGTCATGACGGTATACAATTTTGGTCCGTCCGCTGGCTCATGAGCGTAGCCATGGCCATAGGCAAACGGACCGCTTGCGTTATCATGTGCCCCCCCTAAAAGGTGGCCGATTTCATGGGCAAAGGTGAATCTCCCGACCCCGATGCAGCGCACGTTTACTACGGTGAATGCAGTCTCGGCGCTGGCGCCGATCTCACCGGCAAATCCACAGCTCGTGTTGGCGTTGTCACGTAGCAAAACCACCACGTCGGCCTTCAAGGTGTCTCTCATATCATGGACTTCGTCCATGTAACCGTCATCGATCTTCATGAGCCTGTCCAAATCCCAGTTCGGACTGAATGACTGCTCGTAGTCCAGTGGGAACACGTCTGCAAGTTCCAGCGAAAGATCGATTCCGCTTTCGTCGAAGGTCTGGTTCGACTCCTCGATGGCCAGATGAGCCATTGCTCTCAAGTCTTCGCTGGCTTCGTCAGCCTGACGCGAAGCGACAACCAGTACCCGAATAGTGGCATGGCCCGGCTGGTAAGGCGCTATTGCGACATGTTGGCGGGGGCCGAGCATTGCCCCACTTGGTATTGACGGATCGTGGTCGGGAGGCAGCTTCGCTGCGTCGATCTTGCTCAGTACCGTTGCATCCCCACTGGGAAGGAGGCTGTAAGCCTGGCCATCGCGGCGGATGATTCCGCTAACTCGGTTGCTGGAGCGGATCAGAATGATGCTGTTCAGGGCGGCCTTGAGCGAACCGTTTGCTGCAGGGGCGGCACTCTCAGCGATGAGAGTGCCATGCCAGGCAATCGTGCCGTCTGGCAGCGTATGGACTGCTATCCGGTCTGCCAGGAGACGCCCCTCGCCGGGAATTACAAGGCTCAGGCGCTGGGTGTCCGTATCAATGCTCTGTGGATTGATGCGCACCTGCCACTGTTCGGGGATCCACGCCGCCCTGGTAGCCTGCACTGGCGGGTTGATGGTCGAACAGGCAGCTAGCGTTGTCGTTAGCAGCAGGCACAGGAGGCGATTCCAGATCTTCATGGGCACACTCCGAGTGGAGTGCATACGCTAGCAACCCGTTGCGGAACTGGAACCTGGCAGTTTTACTAGGTGGTTCGCCGGTTTCAGCGAATGAAGTGCACCTTGCCGGTGTCGTCATTGCCCATGTATATGCCATACACCCCGGCTTGGCGTTCAAGGATATAGCGCTCGAGAATCTGCCGGATCGCCGGGTAGTAGATTTGATCCCAGGGGATTTCATCCGGTTCGAAGAACTTGTAAGCCAGGGTCTCCGGCCCGTACTGCCCGGTCTCTTCGGTGACGCTGGCGCGGAAGATGATGTACACCTCGCTGATTTTCGGCACGCTGAAGATCGAATAGGGTGAGACGATGTCCGCACGAACGCCGGTTTCTTCCCACACTTCGCGCAATGCCGCCTGCTCGGTGGTTTCCCCAGCCTCCATGAACCCGGCGGGTAAAGTCCAGGTGCCCGGCCGCGGCGGGATGGCGCGTTGACACAGCAGGTACTTGCCATCGCGCTCGATGATGCAGCCGGCGATGATCTTCGGGTTGATGTAATGGATGTAGCCGCAGCCGGTGCAGTGCAGGCGTTCATGGGTGTCGCCTGTGGGAACGCCCCGGGCCAGTTCCGTGGTGCAGTGCGGGCAGTAGCGCGGGGCGTTGGGCATGATCAGCGGCCTATGCGGGGTTCCTTCAGGGCCAGGGGCTCGACAATGTCGCGCACCTTGGCGTTGTCATCCTGCTTCTGGCGCAGGTAGTCCAGGGCCACCTTGGCGGCGGCGCGGACGTGGTCGACCGAGGCCTGGTGGGCCACCAGTGGGTCGCCCCCCTTGATCGCCTCGACGATCTTTTCCATTTCGCGGTTGCTGGCACCACGGCGGTTTTCCTGCGACACCGAGGTGGCGCGCAGGTAGCTGATGCGGGCCTGCAACTGGCGCAGCTGCTGCGCCGCCACCTGGTTGCCGGAGCCTTCCAGCAGCACATCGTAAAAGCCTTGTACCGAATCCAGCACCTGTTGCAGCTCGCCTTCTTCCAGTGCTTCGCGGTTGACCTCCAGCGCGCGCTCCAGAGCACGGATGTCCTTGGCCTTGGCGTTGAGGGTGAACAGCTGCACGATCAGGCCTTCGAGCACACAGCGCAGCTCGTAGATGTCGCGGGCGTCTTCCAGGGTAATGATGGCCACGCGCGGGCCTTTGGCGTCGGCGAATTCCACCAGGCCTTCGGACTCCAGGTGGCGCAGGGCTTCACGCACCGAAGTACGGCTGACGCCCAAGCGGTCGCAGAGGTCGCGCTCGACCAGGCGGTCGCCTGGCAGCAGGTGAAAGTTCATGATCGCGGCGCGCAGCTTGTCGAGCACGATTTCGCGCAGGGTAACGGGGTTGCGGTTGACCTTGAAGCTGTCGTCGAGTGGCTGGCGTTTCATCAGGTGCGCTCTTTATGAGGCTGTTGCGCCAACATCGCGGAACGCCCCGAACCGAGGCTTTCCATGCAGTGGTTCGAACAGCCCGTTGTTAACGGGTTGACTCCGCATCGGCTTCGGCAAACGCTTCACGGGCCAGGCGGAAACTGTCCACCGCCGCGGGTACGCCGCAATAAATGCCGACCTGGAGCAGGATCTCGCGAATCTGTTCACGGCTCAGGCCATTGCGCAATGCGCCGCGAATGTGCAGCTTGAGCTCGTGGGGCCGGTTGAGCGCGGAAATCATGGCCAAGTTTATCATGCTGCGCTCTTTGAGCGAGAGGCCTTCGCGGCCCCAGACGTGGCCCCAGCAGTATTCGGTGACCAGCTGCTGCAACGGCTGGGTGAACGCGTCGGCGTTCTGGATCGAGCGGTTGACGTAGTCCTCGCCCAGCACCTGGGTGCGGATCTTCAGGCCTTTTTCGTACGTTTCATTGCTCATGTGCAGTACTCCGGAATAAAACAGGGGCCGCAACCGAGGGTGAGACGATAGCGCGGCCCCTAAAACAGGGGATCGGTGTTGGCGTACGTCAACCCAAGGGCGGCAGGGCGCCGAGTTTGCCTTTGTGGTAAACCATCGGCGTTACCGGCTGCTCGGGCAGCACCAGGTTCTTCACCGCCCCGACGATGATCGCGTGGTCACCGCCGTCATACTCGCGCCACAGTTCGCACTCGATGATCGCCGTGGCCTTGGCCAGCAGCGGGTTGCCAAGCTCGCTCAGGTGCCACTCGACACCCTTGGCCTTGTCCTTGCCCTTGCCGGCGAAAGCATAGGCTTCGGCGGTTTGCTCGGCGGACAGCAGGTGTATCGCGAACTGCTTGCTGTCACGCAAAACCGGGTAGGTGTCGGAGGCATAGTTAGGGCAGAACAGCACCAGTGCCGGGTCGATCGACAGCGCGCTGAAGGCGCTGGCGGTGATGCCGACGATGGCGCCGTCGGCGTCCAGGGTGGTGACTACCGTGACGCCGGACGGGAAGGAGCCCATCACGTCTTTGTAGATGCCGGGTTCGATCATCTCGTGCTACCTCCTAACGCATCACAAACGGGTCGGGCATCGGTGCGGTGGACAGGTTGATCCACACGGTCTTCAGCTCGGTATAGGCCAGCACCGAATCGATGCCGCTCTCGCGGCCGTAGCCGCTGTTTTTGAAGCCACCGATCGGCGCCATGGCCGACACGGCACGGTAGGTGTTGACCCAGATGATCCCCGAGCGCACGTCACGGGCCAGGCGGTGGGCACGGCCCAGGTCGCGGGTCCAGATGCCGGCAGCCAGGCCGAACTGGGAGTCGTTGGCGATGGCCAGGGCTTCTTCCTCGGTCTTGAAGCGGATCACCGCGGCGACCGGGCCGAAGACTTCCTCCTGCATGATGGTCATCGAGTTGCTGTCGCACTCGAACAGGGTCGGTTCGTAGAACCAGCCGTCACCTTCAACCTCGGCACGCTTGCCGCCCAGGTGCAGCTTGGCACCCTCGGCCTTGGCCGCAGCCACCAGGCCTTCGACCACGGCCAGTTGCTGTGCGGTGGCCATTGGGCCCATTTCGCTGGCGTCGTCCTGCGGGTTGCCGATGCGGATACGCTTGGCGCGGGCAATCAGGCGCTCGACGAATTCGTCGAAGATCTCGTCCTGCACCAGCAGGCGCGAACCGGCCACACAGCTTTGCCCGGAGGCTGCATAGATGCCGGCCACGGCACCGTTGATGGCACTGTCCAGGTCGGCGTCGGCGAAGATGATGTTCGGCGACTTGCCGCCCAGCTCCAGCGACAGCTTGGCGAAGTTCTCGGCACTGCTGCGCACCACGTGGCGGGCGGTGGCAGCGCCGCCGGTGAAGGCGATCTTGCGCACCAGCGGGTGGCGGGTGAGCGCTGCGCCGGTGCTTGGGCCGTAACCGGTGATCACGTTGACCACGCCGGCCGGGAAGCCGGCTTCGAGGGCCAGGCGGGCCAGCTCAAGGATGGTCGCCGAGGCGTGCTCGGACGGTTTGAGCACGATGGTGTTGCCGGCGGCCAGGGCCGGGGCCAGCTTGATCGCGGTGAGGTACAGCGGGCTGTTCCAGGGGATGATCCCGGCCACCACGCCGATAGGCTCGTGCACGGTGTAGGCGAACAGGTCGGGCTTGTCCAGCGGCAAGGTGCCGCCTTCGAGTTTGTCGGCCAGGCCTGCGGTGTAGTGGAAGAACTCTGGCAGGTAGCCAACCTGGCCGCGGGTTTCGCGGATCAGCTTGCCGTTGTCACGGCTTTCCAGCTGGGCCAGGTGTTCCTTGTTCTCGGCAATCAGGTCGCCCAGGCGACGCAGCAGCTTGCCGCGTGCGGTGGCGGTGATGCTGCGCCACTCTTTGCTGTCGAAGGCACGCTGGGCGGCCTGTACGGCCAGCTCCACATCGGCTTCGTCGGCGTCGGGCAGTTGCGCCCAGGCCTGGGCGGTGGCCGGGTTGAGGCTGTCGAAGGTCTTGCCGCTCTGGGCATCGCGCCATTGGCCGTCGATGCACATCTGGAAACGAACGAGGGTCATGCAACAATCCCCTTGGCGGATTCGGTGAGGGTGCGGGCTTGCGCAAGGAAGTCCAGCAGCATCTTGTTGACTTCACGGGGTGCTTCCACCGGCATCATATGCCGTTGCTCGGCGAGGACCACACTGTGTGCGCCTGGAATGCTGGCGGCGAGCTGGCGGGTCATGGCCGGGGTGGAGCCAGCGTCGAGTTCGCCGGTGGCGATCAGCGTCGGCACCTGGATGCTGCCCAGGTCATTGGCGCGATACATGTCCTGGGTGGCGAACAGCGAATAAGTGGTGTGGTAGCCCTGCGGGTCGTTGCTCGCCAGTACCTGGCGAATGGCGGCGACCTGCGCCGGGTTGGCTGCCTTGTATTCACGGCTGAACCAGCGGTCCAGGGCTGCATCGACGTTGGCATCGGGGCCCAGCTCCGCCGCCTGGGCCGCGCGGGCAATCACGCCAGCGCTTTGCTCCGGGGTGCGGTTGAACACGCTGTTGAGCACCACCAGGGCAGTCAGGCGCTGCGGGTGGTTAAGGGCAAATGCTCGGGCAACCAGGCCGCCCATGGAGAAGCCGATCACGGTGGCCTGGGCAATTTGCAGGTGGTCAAGCAGTTCGGCGAGCTGGTCGGCATAGCCTTCCAGCGGTGTGTCGGCGGCCGGTACGCGGCTTTGACCGTGGCCGAGCATGTCGTAGGCGATGACGCGGTAGTCGTTGGCCAAGCCAACGAACTGACCGCCCCACATTTCCTTGTTCAGGCCCACGCCGTGGATCAGAACCACGGGTTGGCCCTGGCCGACAGCCAGGTAGCTGGTGCCGGCAGGTGTGCGTTCAGCGACAGGCTGAATCATGGAGGGCGCTCCTTGAAGGTCGGGCGCGGCGGGTAAGCACGCCACGCCCCGGCCCGTCTTGGTTGTTGTTATTGAGCGTTGGCTTTTTCGGCAGCCAGTTCTTCCAGGTCGATGTAGCGGTTGCCGATGCGCGGATGCAGGCGGCCACCATCGGCTGCGCCCAGGACCACGACGATTTCGTCGGCGCGCGGGGCGTCTTCGATCTGCATCTCCAGGGTGATGTAGTGCGAGCGCAGGCCTTCGTCGTCCTTCTGCATCATCGGGATCTGGATCGAGGTGCCTGGGCCGCCGCGCTTGTTGGTGAAGCTCAGGTAGCTCTTGGCCTGTACCGCTTCGCGGTAGTGGTTGCCGAAGCGCAGGGTGTGGATCACGGCCGAGGCGTGCTCGATTTCGCCGTCGGCGCCGACCACAGCAGCCTTACCGTAGGCTTCGATCTTGTCGGCACCGCCGATGGCGGCGGTCAGGCGCTCGACCATCAGGGCACCCAGTTCCGAGCAGTTGGCGCGAATTTCCGGCTTCAGATCTTCAACGAAACCGCGACCGGCCCATGGGTTCTTGATCACGACGGCCAGGCCGACCATGGTCACCGGTTTGTCGGTGGCCTTGCCGCCTTCGATGCGGGTCTCTTCGGAGTAGGTGACGATCTTGCGGATTTCGAAACTCATGGGTGGCTCCTGGTGAGGGTTATCAGCTCTTGTTGTCTGATGGTATACCATAATATTTGTTGTGCAAGAGGTGTCAGGAAATTTCTCTTGCCGGGGGACGAAAGGTGGCCTGATGCCTTGATTTTTGTGGTGTCTGCACTGGCCTCTTCGCGGGTAAACCCGCTCCCACAAGGGACCGCGTATTCCTGTGGGAGCGGGTTTACCCGCGAAGAGGCCAGTGCAGGTTTCAAAAAAAAGCCCGCTCACGCAGGCCGAAGGGGCCCACGGGAGCGGGCGCGTCCCGCAATGATTCAGGCAAAGGGAATTCAGGCGAACGCCGGCACCACTTCCTTGATGAACAGCTCCAGCGACTTTTTCTTCTCGGCGTGGGGCAGGCTGTTGTCGCACCAGAAGCTGAACTCGTCGACGCCGAGTTCCTGGTAGTACTTGATGCGCGCGATGATTTCTTCTGGGGTGCCGATCATGGTGTTCTTGCGGATGTTCTCCAGCTGAAACGCCGGCACTTCGGCAAACTTCGATTCCGGGCTTGGCTCGAGGAAGCCGTTGACCGGGGTGGTCTTGTTGCCGAACCAGGCGTCGAAGGTCCGGTAGAAGCGCGAGATGGCCTGGGCACCGACCTTCCAGCCATCCGGTTCGGCTGGGCTGTGCACGTGGGTGTGGCGCAGCACCATCAGTTGTGGGCGCGGTACGTCCGGGTTGTTGTCCAAGGCGGCCTGGAACTTGTTCTTCAGGTCCAGGACTTCTTCGTCACCCTTCATCAGTGGGGTGACCATGACGTTGCAGCCGTTTGCCACGGCGAAGTTATGCGAGTCGGGGTCGCGGGCGGCAATCCACATCGGCGGCGTCGCGTTGAATGGTTTCGGCACGCTGGTGGAGGTGGGGAACTTGTAGACTTCGCCGTCATGGGCGTAGTCGCCTTCCCACAGCTTGCGTACCACAGGCACCATCTCACGCAGCGCCTTGCCGCCGTCGGTGGCCGGCATGCCATTGGCCATGCGGTCGAACTCGAACTGGTAGGCGCCACGGGCCAGGCCCACTTCCATGCGGCCGTTGCTGATCACGTCCAGCAGGGCGCATTCACCGGCAACGCGGATCGGGTTCCAGAACGGCGCGATAATGGTGCCGGCGCCCAGGCGGATCTTGTCGGTACGTGCGGCCAGGTAGGCCAGCAGCGGCATCGGGCTTGGCGAAATGGTGTACTCCATGGCGTGGTGTTCGCCGATCCACACGGTGCTGAAACCGCCGTTTTCGGCCATCAGGGTCAGTTCGGTCAGGTCTTCGAACAGCTGGCGGTGGCTGACCTGTTCATCCCAACGTTCCATGTGCACGAACAACGAAAATTTCATGGGGCTTTCCTCAACGCTTGAAAGGGTCTGGCGCCGGGCAGGGGAGGCGCCAGGGGTGTCGATTCAGAATAGGCTTCAGGCAAAGGCCGGCAGGCTGGCCATCTTGCCGCGGCAGTACACCATCGGCCGTGGCGCTTGCGCAGGGACAATCAGGTTGTGCACCTTGCCGACCATGATGGCGTGGTCGCCACCTTCATACTCACGCCACAGTTCACATTCGATGACTGCGGTGGCGCCGGCCAGGACCGGGTTGCCCAGTTCGCTCAGGGTCCACTCGATGCCGCTGGCCTTGTCCTTGCCCTTCTTGGCGAACGCATAGGCTTCGGCTTGCTGTTCACCGGACAGCAGGTGAATGGCGAAGCGCTTCTGCTTGATCAGTACCGGGTAGGAGTCGGAGGTGTAGTTGGGGCAGAACAGCACCAGCGGCGGGTCCATCGACAGGGAAGAGAAGGCGCTGGCGGTCAGGCCGACGACCGAGCCGTCGTCGTCCAGGGTGGTGATGATGGTAACGCCGGATGGGAAGGAGCCCAGGACGTTCTTGTAGACGGTTGCGTCGATCATCGGAAGTACCTCTAAAAGGCTGCGGTGGTCCGCGGTTTTTATCGTTGATGTGTCTGATGGTATACCGTAATACCTATTTTGCAAGCGGAATTTTCAGCCCTGGTTTTTCACGATGAACGGCTCAAGGCCACGTATATCGTGGTCTTGAGCGGTGAGGTGGTTTGTCGCAGGGCTTTTGCAAGCGGATCAGCGGGCGTTTTTTACTGCGGATCAGTGTTGTCAAAAGTTTGGAATACCATAATATGGTCTGCAGCTGAGAGGCCGCCTAGATGCGGTTTCCTTACAAAGATAAAAACGACCTTTCGAGCTGAAAACCATGTCCCAACCGTCATCGCAACACCAGTTTGTCGAGAATCACACGGTCGATTACGTTCCACCTGCCGAGCGCCACGGGAAGGCGCGCGACCTGTTCACCCTCTGGTTCAGCACCAACATTGCGCCACTGCCCATCGTCACCGGCGCCATGGTGGTCCAGGTGTTCCACCTGAACCTGCTGTGGGGGTTGATCGCCATCGTGCTGGGCCATCTGGTTGGGGGCGTGGTCATCGCCCTGGCCTCTGCGCAGGGACCGCAGCTGGGCATTCCACAGATGGTGCAGAGCCGTGGCCAGTTTGGCCGATACGGCGCGCTGCTGATCGTGTTCTTCACCGCGCTGATCTATGTCGGCTTCTTTATTTCCAACATTGTCCTGGCAGGCAAGACCATCCACGGTATCGCCCCGAGCGTGCCGATGCCCGGCGCCATTGTGATCGGCGCCCTGAGCGCCACCGCCATTGGTGTGATCGGTTACCGCTTCATCCACATCCTCAACCGTATCGGTACCTGGGTGATGGGTTCGGCCTTGCTGGCCGGTTTCATCATGATGTTCATCCAGGACCTGCCGGCCGACTTCTTCAGCCGCGGCGCGTTCAACCTGTCCGGTTTCATCGCCACCGTGTCGCTGGGCACCATCTGGCAGATCAGTTTCTCGCCTTACACCTCCGACTACTCGCGCTACCTGCCGCGTGAAGTGGGTATTGCCAGGCCGTTCTGGGCTACCTATTTCGGCGCCACCCTGGGCACCATCCTGTGCTTCAGCTTTGGTGCGGTGGCAGTGCTGTGCGTGCCGCAAGGTACCGACGCGATGGACGCGGTGAAGCAGGCCACCGGCTGGCTGGGCCCGGTCCTGATGGTGCTGTTCCTGCTCAACATCATCAGCCACAACGCCCTTAACCTGTATGGCGCGGTGCTGTCGATCGTCACGGCGATCCAGACCTTCATGGCCGAGTGGACGCCGAGCATCAAGGTGCGGGTGATCCTGGCGTCGGTGATTCTGGTTGGCTGCGCGATGGTTGCGCTGAACGCTTCTGCGGACTTCATCGGCCACTTCATCGGCCTGATCCTGGCGCTGCTGCTGGTGCTGGTGCCGTGGGCTTCGATCAACCTGATCGACTTCTACCTGATCAAGAAGGGGCAGTACGACATCGCCTCGATCTTCAGTGCAGACGGTGGCATCTATGGCCGCTTCAACCACCACGCGATCATTGCCTATGCTTGCGGCATCCTGGTGCAGTTGCCGTTTGCCAATACGTCGTTGTATGTGGGGCCGTATTCCAACATCGTCGAAGGGGCGGACTTGTCCTGGCTGTTCGGGCTGATTGTCACGGTGCCGCTGTATTACTGCCTGGCGACTCGGGGCAAGGCTGGCGAGAAGGCGGGGCGGGTTGTGAGTGTCAATGACTGATAGAGCGTCGTTGCTGTAACCGGGGCCGCAACGCGGCCCCGGCGGTTTCAGATCAGACCTTGAACTGCGCCACCATGCCGTTCAGATCCACCGCCAACCGCGACAAATCCTGTGCCGCCGCACTGGTCTGGTTCGCCCCTGCCGACGTCTGCATCGCCAGGTCGCGAATGTTCACCAGGTTACGGTCCACCTCCCGCGCCACCTGTGCCTGCTCCTCCGAAGCACTGGCAATCACCAGGTTGCGCTGGTTGATCGACGCAATCGCCTCGGCAATCACTTCCAACGCCAGCCCGGCGCCTTGCGCCACCTCCAACGTGCCGGTGGCACGCCCCTGGCTGCTGTGCATCGCCGTCACCGCGCGTTCGGTACCGTTCTGGATACCGGCAATCATTTGCTCGATCTCTGCCGTCGACTGCTGGGTGCGGTGGGCGAGGGCGCGGACCTCGTCGGCCACCACGGCAAAGCCACGGCCTGCCTCACCAGCGCGAGCCGCTTCGATGGCGGCGTTCAACGCCAGCAAGTTGGTCTGCCCGGCAATCGCACCAATCACATCCAGCACGCGGCTGATTTCGTTGGCATTGGTGGCCAGCTGTTCGATCTCGGCCGAGGTACCGGTCACGTCAGCCACCAGGTGCTGGATGGACGCCAGTGCCTGGTTGACCCGGTCGCGGCCGTCGCGGGTAGTCTGGTCGGCGCCTTTCGAGGCGTCGGCGGTGCTGACCGCATTGTTCGCCACTTCCTCGACCGCTGCAGTCATCTGGTTGACGGCCGTCGCCGCCTGGTCGATTTCTGCGCTCTGCTGGTGCAGGCCACGGCTGGTGTCCTCAGTGACCGTGTGCAGCTCTTCCGAGGCCGAGGCCAGTTGGTCGGACGAAGCCGCGATCTTGCGCAAGGTGTCGCGAAGGCTGTCTTGCATACGGCCCAAGGCGCGCAGCAGCAAGGCTGGCTCGTCCTGGCCGATCACGCGGATTTCCCGGGTGAGGTCGCCGGTGGCCACACGCTCGGCGACAGCCACGGCATCGGCCAGCGGCACAACGATACTGCGGGTAAGCACGGTGGCAATGGCGGCGAGCGCAAGCATGATCACCAGCAACGAGACGATGATGGCAGTGAATGCCTCGTCGGCCACATCGCTGCTGCGCTGCGAGGCATCTTCGGCACCCTTGCTGTTGTAGGCGATCAACGCGGTCAAGGCCTTCATCATGCCGTCGGCGCGCTGCGTGAGTGGGCCGCCGATCTGCTGCTTGGCCTCGCTCATGCGGCCAGCAGCGATGTCCTGCAGCACCCTCACTTGCAGGTCGAAATACTGCTGGTAGGCGTCGTTGAACGTGTTGAACAGGGCACGGTCGTCGGCCGCGATGATGGTATCGGCGTAGGCTTTCAACCCATCCTTGAGCTCGGCATTGATGCCATCGAGCAGCTGCAGGTTGCGTGTGCGTTCGTCGGGGTTGTCGTCCAGCGCGGCGCGCAGGGTGACGGCGCGAGCGCGCCCGAGGTTGCTGCTGATGTCACCCAACGCCACCACGGCGGGCATCCAGGTGACCCGGATCTCGTCGGTAGCCGTGTCCATCTGGCGGGTTTCGTAGAGTGCGATAAGGCCCATGAACAGGACCAGGATGCCCAACAGGGCGAATACGCTGGCAGCGCGAATGCCGATCTTCATATTCCGTAACTGCATGGAATGCTCCTTGACGGTGGCGTGCAGGCCTCAGGAGCTTGGACGGAAAAGCCGGAACACCGGTAAGGCGCCAGGCTCTTGATGCGCTGCGGATTGTGTTGTGTGCCTCACCCTCTTGCATACTTTTTGATTTGAATGATGCCATATGGCCATCATTGTTGAACAGTCATTCAATGTAACGAAATAATTGACAAAACCGTCGTTTTTTGACGGTTTTGTCAGGTTTTTGCCGTCAAACGATCGCGATCATCGGGTCGGCGGCGGCCAGGGCCAGGGCGCGGTCAGCTGCCGGCGGGTAGATCCACACCGAGTTGATCTGGCGCTTGAGGTCCTTGCCTTCTTGGCCCTGCAGTTTCAATTCGCGCTCCCAGCCTTCGCTGTATGCCGCGCCCCATTCACCCAGGTCCAGGCAGGTAACGTACTTGGGCTGGCGGTACACCACGGGCGTCACCCCAAGCAGGTCGGCCATGGCGTTGTTGCCACTGTGGCGGCCCATGGGGATGGCGTGCTGGCAGGTCATCAGCGCGTGGTTACCGATTTCATCCACGGCAGCCCAGGCGGTATCCCCGGTGGCATAGATGTGCTGCTGGCCAATCACCTTGAGGTGATCGTCGACCTTGAGCCGGCCGAAGTTGTCGCGCTCGCCGGCAACCTGTGCGGTCAGCGGGCTGGCCTTGACGCCGACGGTCCAGATCACGGTGTTGCTGGCGATGTAGTCGCCGTTGTCGAGGGTGACCCCGCCTGCATCCACGGCCACCACCGAGGTGCCGGTCAGCCATTCGACGCCGGCCAACTGCGAGGCCGCAACGATCGATGGCTTGATGCCCGCGCCCAGCGCCGCGCCGACACTGACACCACGGTCTACCAGCAGCACCCGTACATCGTTACCGAGGATGGCGCGCAGCCGCGCAGGCATTTCGGTGGCCGTTTCGATACCGGTGAAGCCACCACCGCAGACCACCACGGTATTGCGTGCAGGCGAAGCGGGCAGGGCGGCCAGGCCCGCCAGGTGTTGCTCCAGGCGCACGGCCGACTCCATCTGGTCGACGTCGAAGGTATGTTCGGCAAGGCCTGGGACTGCTGGGCGTGCAACCTGGCTGCCAGCGGCAAGGATTAGGCGGTCGTAGCTGATCTGCTGGCGCTGGCCGTGGCTGTCGGTGTAGCTGACGTTGCGTGCATCGGCGTCGATGGCTTCGGCGTTACCGGTAATGAAGCGCACGCCAACGGCCTCGAACAGTTCACCCACGGGGGCTTTCAAGGTGTGCGCGTTGGCCTCGTAAAAGCGCGGGCGAATGCGCAGTTCCGCTTGCGGGGCCAGCACGCTGATGCTCAGGTCGTCGCGTTGCGCCTGGTCGAGCAGGCGTGCTGCGCTCAGGGCGCTCCAGACACCGGCAAAGCCGGCACCGATGATGAGGATGTTCGATTTCATGCTGTGCTCCGCTGGAAAAGGGGGATTCGCCCCGTGAGTCGTGTTGCATCAATAACTCCGACTATAGTGGTCGTAGTTTGTTTGTGCAAGCGTTTCCAAACCGCAGTCGCCCCTGCCGAATGCTCGGCAGGGGTGATTGCGGGTGTGGCACAGCAGGGCCACAAACCTTGATATACCCAGCCCCATCCGTTATAGATAAAAAGGAAACCACAAAGAAAAGAGGCCATTGCAGCCCCCATGTACGAGAACACACGTATCTTGCGCCCCTCAGGCCCCCATTTTGCGCCCTGCGCTGATGGATACGGGCCCACCCCCATGATCCTTTCCCCGCTTTCAAGCCTGTTTCACGTGTTATCGATTCCTCCCGCCAACATCCTGCTCCACCAGATGCGCAAACGCCCCGTCCCTCCGCCTGCACCGTAACGCCTGAACTCCGTTACCCCCGGCTTTTTGCCGTTCGGGGTTGGGGAGCCTTTGCATTTTTTTCAGCGTTCAACTGTTCAGGAATCACTATGACTCTTCGTGTAGCAATCATCGGTGCCGGCCCGTCCGGCCTTGCACAACTGCGTGCGTTCCAGTCTGCCCATGCCCAGGGCGCACCCATGCCGGAAATCGTCTGCTTCGAGAAACAAGCCGACTGGGGCGGTATGTGGAACTACACCTGGCGCACCGGTCTCGACCAGCATGGCGAGCCGGTGCACGGCAGCATGTACCGCTACTTGTGGTCCAACGGCCCCAAGGAGTGCCTGGAGTTCGCCGACTACAGCTTCGATGAACACTTCGGGCGGCCGATTTCCTCGTACCCACCGCGTGAGGTGCTGTGGGACTACATTCAGGGCCGCGTGAAGAAGGCCGGGGTGCGCGATTACATTCGCTTCAATACAGTGGTGAAGAACGTCAGTTTCAATGAGCGCACGCGCGAGTTCACCGTAAGCGCCCATGACTACAGCGCAGGGGTCGGTATCGAGCAGGTGTTCGATTTCGTGGTGGTGGCCAGTGGGCACTTCTCCACGCCGCACGTGCCGGAGTTCGAAGGCTTCGAGCGTTTCACCGGGCGTATCCTGCACGCCCACGATTTTCGCGAAGCGGTGGAATTCAAGGGGCAGGATCTGCTCATTGTCGGCAGCAGCTACTCCGCCGAAGATATCGGTTCGCAGTGCTACAAGTACGGCGCGCGTTCGATCACCACGGCCTACCGTACCCAGCCGATGGGCTACAAATGGCCCAAGGGGTGGGAAGAGCGCCCGCAACTGGTACGGGTCGAAAACGACCTGGCGTTTTTCGCCGATGGCTCGAGCAAGCGCGTGGATGCGATCATCCTGTGCACGGGCTACCAGCATCACTTCCCGTTTCTGCCGGATGAGCTGACCCTCAAGACCAACAACCGCCTGTGGCCTGCGGGCCTGTATCAGGGCGTGGTATGGGAGCAGAACCCGCAGTTGCTGTACCTGGGCATGCAAGACCTCTGGTACAGCTTCAACCTGTTCGACGCACAGGCATGGTTTGCCCGTGACTACATGATGGGCCGCATCAAGCTACCGTCCAGGGCCGGCATGCAAGCCGATAGCCAGCGCTGGCGCGAGGACGAAGAGGGGCTGGAAACCACGGCTTCGATGTACGAGTTCCAGGGCCGATACATCAAGCACCTGATCGAGCAGACCGATTACCCACGCTTCGATATCGATGCGGTCAACCGCATCTTCCTGCAATGGAAGCAGGACAAGAAGCACGACATCATGGGCTACCGGGACAAATCGTACCGCTCGGTGCTCACCGGCACCAAAGCAGTGCCCCACCATACCCGCTGGATGCAGGCGATGGATGACTCGCTGCAGGAATACCTGCGCGAGACGGACGGCAAGAAAGGCGAAGTGAAGGCTTTGCGCGGGTAGACGCCAGCCTTTTGCAGCGCGATGCGGTTGGCGCTCCAGCACTTCAAGGCAGAGGACCGCTTTGCGGTGCTGGCGTTACCCGCGTATTATTTGCGACAAAGTTGGTCGGAGATTGAAATGTCGCTTTACAGTGCTGGCGTCGAATACGGCATCCATTGCCTGTTGTTCCTGGTGGACGAGCGTGGTGATTCGCGCGAGTCCAGCGTGCGCGATCTGGCGGAGTTGCAAGGTGTGCCCCAGGAGTACCTGGCCAAGGTCTTCACCAAGCTGGCACGCGCCAAGCTGGTGGTTGCCACCGAAGGTGTGCGCGGCGGCTTCCGCCTGGCCCGGCCTTCGGACGAAATCACCGTGCTGGACATCGTCAATGCCATCGATGGGCCGAAGAAGATCTTCGACTGTCGCGAAATCCGCGAACGCTGCACGCTGTTCGACGGTGCTGCACCGGGGTGGGCGACTGAAGGCACCTGTGCGATTCATGCGGTGATGCTGGGGGCACAGAAGCGTATGGAAGAGGCCTTGGCGCAACAGACCATACTGGACTTGGCGCGACGGTTCGGGCGCAAGGCCCCGGCCGAGTTCGGTCAACAGGTCAATAGCTGGATGGGTGAGCGGCGGGAAGGTAAAGGAGGCGGGGACATACCGGTCAGCCAAGTCTGAATGGGCCGCTACAGCAGTAACGCTTTCAGCGCCCTTCATGCTGGCGCCGGTACGCCCCCGGCTGCACCCCCACCGCTTTGGCAAACGCGCGGGTAAACGCTGCCACCGACTGATACCCCACCTGCGCACCCACTTGTTCAACAGTATTTCCTGCCCGCAGCAACTGGCTGGCATGGCGCATGCGCAGCGCCAACAGTACTTGCCCCGGCGACTGCCCGGCCAGTTCGCTGAACCGCTTGAAAAACGCCGACCGCGACAAACCCGTGCAGGCGGCCATGCTCTCCAGCGTCCAGGCTTGCCCCGGTTGCGCGACCAACTGTTCCAGCAGCCCGGCAAATGCCGGCTGGCGGGCGAGGGCGATCAGCCCGCCCAGTGACTGCTCGGCATTTACCTGCTGGCGCAGCACGTACAGGAACAACAGGTGCGTCAGCCGCTCAAGCAATACCTGCGACGGGCCTGCGGCACGCCGGCATTCTTCCAGAATCAGCCCGAACAGCGCCCGCGCTGCGCTGCCAGCGGGGTCTTCGGCGCGCAGCAAGATCCAGTCAGCCAGGCCCTCGACAATCAACGAAGTCAGGCCCGACTGAAAATGGAAGAAGCCGCAGACCAGCCCAACGCCGTCGCTGGCCTCGCTGTCCAGCGCCTGCATGGCCTGGCGCGGTTGGGCGCAGGCGTCTACCGGGTCCTGGTCGCTGGACAAGCGATAGGCCAGGTCGCGCAACAGGAACACCGCGTCGCCTTTTTCCAGCCGCACCGGTTGCGGTTGGCCATCGATGTGCAACCAGCAGTGCCCCTGCACCACCAGATGGAAGCTGGCGCGGCCCATGCCCTGGGTGCTGGCATGCCAGCCGCCACAGTAGCGGCCCACATGAAACAGACTGGCATCGAGCTCCAGGCTTTCTAATAACCAATCGACAAGGTGGCTGGACGAAATCATCTAATGCAAAGACTCAGGAGCAAGGAAAGGCGACTGATGAATATGGAGGGTAATTCTTATAACCAACAGACTGTAGTGACCCCCATCAAAGGAGACCACTCCATGTCCTCGCGCATTACTTTACACACCCTGCAGAGCGCCCCGGAAGCGGCGCGTCCATTTCTCGAAAACGCCCAGAAGAATTCTGGCTTCATCCCCAACCTGCTCGGCGTGCTGGCCAACGCCCCGGCGGCGCTGGAAACCTACGTGACCGTCTCGGCACTCAATGGTAAATCCGACTTGAGCCTGGCCGAGCGCGAAGTGGTGCAGTTGATTGCCGCCACTGTGCATGGTTGTGATTTCTGCGTGGCTGGCCATACGGCTGTGGCGCTGAACAAGGCCAAGCTGCCGCAGGAGGTAGTGGATGCCCTGCGTGCCCGTGGTGAACTGCCCGATGCCCGATACGAAACCCTGGCTGCCTTCGCCCGTGAAGTGATCGCTACCCGCGGCAACGTCGGCGAAGCCACCTACCAAGCCTTCCGTGAAGCTGGCTTCAGTGAAGGCAACGCCCTGGAAGTGATTCTTGGCGTAAGTCTCGCAACCCTGTGCAACTTTGCTAATGTTTTCGCCCAGACCCCGCTCAACGACGAGCTTGGCAAGTACCGCTGGCAGCCAACTGCATAGCCCACGTGTGATAGCGACCCAGACGCGGTCGCTGTAGGAGCGGCCTTGTGCCGCGAATGGGCCGCCAAGCGGCCCCGGCGTTCCAAAAGGAGCAAGACCATGCAAGATTGTGCATTTCGACAATGGCTGGATGCCAATGCCGAGGCCATCGACCGGGGCCTGTGCGAACCGCAACAGGTGCTGGCGCAGATTGCCGAGTCGCAGTTGCTGCGCATAGGTGTCGACCCGGCGCAGGGTGGCACGGGCGGGCGGGTGACCGACGCTGTCGAGGCAATCGCCGCTATTGCCAGCCGATCGTTGGCGGCGGCGTTCGTCTGCTGGGGCCAGCGCGCCTTCATCGAATACCTGTTGCACAGCCCCAACCACGCCCTGCGCGAGCGCCTGCTGCCGGGCTTGTTGACGGGCGAACTGGCCGGTGCCACCGGGCTGTCCAACGCCATGAAGTTTCTGTCCGGCATCGAAGCGCTGCAGGTGCGTAGCCGCCCGGCAGCCGATGGCTGGCAGCTGGAAGGGCGCCTGCATTGGGTGACCAACCTGCGCAAGAGCGGCTTCGTGGTGGCGGCGGCCATCGAAGATGAAGCCGGTGGCGCGCCGTTCGTCCTGGCGATTCCTTCCAATGCCCAGGGCCTGGAGCGCTCTGACGACCTGCAACTGATGGGGCTGCAGTCGAGCAACACGGCAGCACTGGCGTTTCACCAGGTGCCGCTGGCGCGTGATTGGCTGCTGCATGAAAATGCCCGCGAATTCTTGCCACGGGTACGCCCGGCGTTCCTGGCGCTGCAGTGCGGCATGGCCATCGGCCTGGCGCGACGGGCGTTGGAAGAGGTTCTGGCGCACTTGCATGGGCGCACCTCGTTCCTCGACGAAGCCCGTCAGGTGCTCAGCGAGCGCCTGGAAAATACCGTCAGCGAGCTCAAGCAGGGCCTGCTCGAAGGCCGCTTCCAGCAACACCCAGCGGCCTTGTTCAAGCTGCGCATCACCTTGGCTGAATGTGCCGCCGACGCCGTGCAGTTGGAGTTGCAGGCCAGTGGTGGCAAGGCTTATCTCAGCGAGTATGGCGAAGGCTTTGCCCGTCGCTGGCGTGAGTCGGCCTTCGTGCCGATCGTCACCCCCAGCTTGGTGCAACTGCGCGCCGAACTGCAACGCCAGGCGGGCGCCGCATGAGCGCAGTGTTGCTCGAGGCCCGTGACATCAGCCTGGGCTACCCACGCGAAGGTGGCTGGCAGGAAGTGCTGGCGCAGTTCGACCTGCAGCTGGCGCCGGGCGAAGTCGTGAGCATCCTTGGCCCCAGCGGCGTCGGCAAGTCGAGCCTGCTGCGGGTGCTGGCAGGCTTGCAGCAGCCCCGTGGCGGTCGCGTGAGCCTGCACGGTCAGCCGCTGCAGGGGCCGCACCCGCGTCTGGCGGTGGCTTTTCAGGACCCGAGCCTGCTGCCGTGGCTTAGCCTGGAGAAGAACGTTGCCTTTGGCCTGGACTTCGCCCGTCAGCCCAAACTGGCTGCTGCCGAGCGGCGTGCACGCATCGATCATGCGATTGCCGCTGTCGGCCTTGAGCATGCCCGTGGCCAGTACCCGGCGCAGCTGTCTGGCGGCATGGCCCAGCGTACCGCGCTGGCCCGCTGTCTGGCCCGCCAGCCTGAAGTACTGCTGCTCGACGAGCCGTTCGGCGCGCTGGACGAAGTGACCCGGGCCGACATGCAGCAACTGCTGCTGCAACTGATCGCTACCCACAACACGGCGGCGGTGCTGATTACCCACGATATCGACGAAGCCCTGCTGCTGTCCGACCGGGTTCTGCTACTGGGCAACCACCCAGCGCACATCCTCGGCCAATGGCACATCGACCTGGCGCAACCGCGCGCGCAGCGGATCGAAGAACTGGGCGCCTTGCGCATCGAAATTCTCAAAACCCTTCGGCGGGCAAGCCGCACAGTCGAACCTACCTCAACCCCGTTGCCCTCGGAGGCTGTCCATGTGCATGGATGACTGCTGTTCCACTTCATCGCGTCGTGATTTTCTCAAACTCGGAGCCATGCTTACCGCCGCCGGTGCGCTGCCGTTGCTGTCGAGCTTGCAGGCCCGCGCCGCCGCCGAGCCGGACGCACCGGTGCGCATCGGCTATCTGCCGATCACCGACGCCACGCCACTGCTGGTGGCGCATAACAACGGGCTGTTCGAGGCCGAAGGCATCAAGGCCGAGCGCCCGGTGCTGCTGCGCAGTTGGGCGCAGGTGATCGAGGCGTTCATCTCGGGCCAGGTCAACGTCATCCACCTGTTATCGCCGATGACCGTATGGGCGCGCTATGGCAGCAAAGTGCCGGCCAAAGTGGTGGCCTGGAACCATGTGGGCGGTTCGGGGCTGACCGTGGCGCCCGATATCACCGACATGAAACAGCTCGGTGGCAAGACCGTGGCGATTCCGTTCTGGTATTCGATCCACAACGTGGTACTGCAGCAGATGCTCAACGACAATGGTCTGTCGCCGGTGTCGAAGCCGGCCAATGCGCAGCTAGCTGCCAACGAAGTCAACCTGCTGGTGCTGCCGCCGTCCGACATGCCACCGGCGCTGGCCAGCAAGCGCATCGCCGGCTACATCGTTGCCGAGCCGTTCAATGCCCTGGCCGAAAACCTCAAGGTTGGCCGCGTGCAGCGCTTTACCGGCGATGTGTGGCGCAATCACGCCTGCTGCGTGGTGTTCATGCACGAACATGACCTGAACAACCGTCCAGAGTGGTCGCAGAAGGTGGTCAACGCCATCGTCAAGGCCCAGCACTGGACCCGCGACCACCGCGCCGAGGCCGCGGCCTTGCTGTCCAAGGCCGGCCCCAACAAGTACACCCCGCACGAGCCTGCGGTGTTGGCCAAGGTTCTGGCGCCTGCCGCCGAGGACCGTGCAGGCTATATTGCCAGTGGCGCCATTCGCCATCAGCAGTGGGACGAAAAACGCATCGACTTCCAGCCATACCCGTTCCCGAGCTACACCGAAGAGCTGGTCAAGCGCCTGAAAACCACCCTGATCGAAGGCGACAACGGCTTCCTGGCCGGGCTGGACCCGGCGCAGACCGCCCGCGACCTGGTCGACGATCGCTTCGTGCGCAATGCCATCGCTGCAGTCGGCGGCCCGTCGGTGTTCGGCATTGCCGACAACTTCGAGCGTAGCGAGGAGTTCGCGGTCTGATGCGCACCCATGTCGTACATGCCGGCCTTGGGCTGGCCGGGTTGTTGGCCTTGTTGCTGTTGTGGTGGGCCGGTGTTGCCATGTTCGGCCAGGCCGACGGCCTGTCGGCGCGCTTTTCACCGGCGGCTACCTTGGCCAGTCTGGTCGAGCTGTTGGGGCAGGGCGAGGTCTACGGGCATATCTGGGTCAGCCTCAAGCGTATCCTGGTCGGGCTGCTGCTGGCGCTGCTGATAGGGGTACCGTTGGGCTTGCTGGTTGGCAGCTACCGGCACCTGGAGGCGGCGACCACGCCGGCGTTCCAGTTTTTGCGCATGATCTCGCCATTGTCGTGGATGCCGGTGGTGGTGATGCTGATGGGTGTGGGTGACCAGCCGATCTACTTCCTGCTGGCGTTTGCCGCGTTGTGGCCGATCTTGCTGAACACCGCGGCAGGGGTACGGCAACTGGACCCACGCTGGCTGCAACTGAGCCGCAGCTTGAGCGCCACGCGTTGGGAGACCTTGTGCAAGGTGATCGTGCCGGGGGTGATCGGCCATGTGCTGACCGGGGTGCGTCTGGCCATCGGTATTCTGTGGATCGTGCTGGTACCGTGCGAAATGCTGGGCGTGAGTGCGGGGCTTGGGTATTTCATTCTCGATACCCGCGACCGGCTGGCGTACTCCGAGCTGATGGCGATGGTGCTGCTGATTGGCGTGCTGGGGTTTGTGCTGGATGCCCTGGCGCGTGGGCTGCATCGACGCTGGGTACACGGTTGACGGGGCAATGGGGCTTCTCGCGGGCATGCCCGCGATGAAGCCCTACGCTCAATGCACGGTTTTGCGCTGCCGCACACATTCCTGGGCTTGAGCGGCCAATTCATCCAGCCGCTCATCGCGCAACTGCTCCGCTTCGATCATCGCATCCTCACCTTGCTGGTTAAGCAGGTAGGTATGAATCTGCAGCACTTCAGCCGTCTGATAAATCGGCGCAATGTCCAATCGCCCTATCAATGCGCCGCTGGCTTGCCCGGTGCTACTCATCAGCACTTGCGGACCATTGGCGGCCACCGCCTGCATACCCATGGCCTCGAACCACGGCACCTGGCTGGCGAAGGCATTGAGTTCTACACAGGCATGGCGAGCTCGCAAGTCGTCCAGCAAGGCGCGGGCGATGCCCTGGCGGCGGTGGCTGGGGCGCACGGCCAGGAATGCCAGTGCACAGGCCTGCTGGTCGTCCTCGGCTGGCAGAGACAGGGCAAAGCCCAGCAACTGGTCCGGTGCTTCGGCATCCAGCGCCAGGGTGAGCGCAACGGCCAGGCCACGGTTGCCGTCCAGTGCTTGCAGGTACTGGTGCACTTCCATGCCGACGCCGTACTGGTATAGCGGGTACAGCGGGTTGTCGGCAGTGATGGCGACACTGCTCAGTTCGCCGACATTGTGGATTACCAGCTCGCGGATCTGGTTCTGGAAAGATTCGGGCGGCACGCTGTCGAGGCGGCTCAGGATGAACATCGGGGGGCAGGCTCCGGCGGGTGAGATTACAGCCCGCGCTGTGTTGGCGCGGGTTGTACAGTCTAACCGGTTTTGCCGTATCAGCCTTGTGCCTGTAATGCACCGAGCATCAGGTCGAGGTTTTGCACCGCAGCACCCGAGGCGCCTTTACCCAGGTTGTCGAACACGGCGGTGAG
>NZ_BCBQ01000026.1:0-69240 GCF_001320885.1 Pseudomonas sp. NBRC 111140 | reverse complement strand
ACCAGCATGCCAGGCATGTACTGCCCCGTGAGGGTGATCAGGAACAGTGGCAGGGCCACGCTGAGGGCGGCATTGACGGAGAACGTGGGTGCGGTGAACACCGGTGAGGCGAACTCCAGCCGTAAGGTTGTCAGGCCCACTTGCCCCTGTAGCAACAGGTAGCCCAGGCCCAGTAACAGAATGGCGACCACGGCGTAACGGGCGGTGAAGCGCTTGAATGCCACATAGGCTGCAATCAGCAGCCCGGCCAGGGCGGGGTCGACCGACAGGCTGGCGAAGGCGCCAATGCCGAACTGCAACAGGATGCCCGCCAGCAGGCCGGCGGCAATGCCGCCCGGAACGACCCGGACCAGGCGCTCGAACCACCCGCTCAGCCCCAGCACCACGAAGCCTGCGGCTGACAGCAGGTACGCACCTACGGCCTCGCTATAAGGCACATTGGCCAGGGCGGTGACCAGGAATGCGGCGGCTGGCGTGGACCAGGCCGTGATGACCGGTTCGCGGCTGTACCAGGATAGCGCCAGGCCGCTGAGGCCGACGCCGATCGACACTGCCCAGACCCACGATGACGTCAGTTCCGGGCTCAGCCCGGCCACTTTGGCCGCCTGGAACACCAGGATGAATGTACCGCCGTAGTTGACGATGACCGAAACGAACCCGGCTATCACCGGGTGAAGGATGTCTGTCAGCTTTAACGGGGTTGCAGAGCTTTGTGCAGGCGCGTCCATGATGGCCTCTGGTAATGGTCAGGTGCTGCAGAAGTACGCTGCCCGTCAGCGACTGGCTGCCGGGCAGGTTTGAGGGTCAGTTGGCCAGCGCTACCAGCAGGCTTTTCAGGTAAGTGCTGCCCTGTCCATCCAGCGGTTGCAGGGGCAGGCGCGGCGCGCCGACATCCTGGCCGAGCATTTTCAGGCCGGCCTTGATGGTGGTGGGCAGGCCACGGCGGGTGATGTACTCCAGCAGCTCGTACTGGCGGTAGAACAGCGTGCGGGCTTCGGCCAGCTCACCGTGCTGTACGGCGTCCCACAGCGCCAGGTTCAGTGCCGGGATCAGGTTGGGCGCGGCGGTACACCAACCCGTTGCGCCGGCCACCAGGGCTTCCAGGGTGAGCGGGTTGCAACCGTTGTAGAACGCCACCTGCCCATCGGTGGCTTTGAACAGGCGGTGCATGCGCTGAATGTCGCCGGTGCTTTCCTTGACCATGGTCACATTGGGTACTTCGCCAAGGATGCGCAGGATCAGTTCCACCGACAGGTCGGTGCCGCTGGTGCCCGGGTTGTTGTAGAGCATGATCGGGATGTCGATGGCCGCGCCGACTGCTTTGTAGTGGGCAATCACTTCCGCTTCGGTGAGTTTCCAGTACGAGATGGGCAGCACCATCACAGCGGTAGCGCCGCAGGCCTGTGCCAGGCGGGCGCGCTGCACGGTGCGCGCGGTGGTCAGGTCGGACACGCTGACCACGCTGGGCACGCGCCCGGCAATGCGTGCCTGGCTGAAGCGCACCACGGTTTCCCATTCGCTGTCGGACAAGTAGGCCCCTTCGCCGGTGCTGCCCAGCGGTGCGATGGCATGCACACCGCCTGCGATCAGGCTATCGATGGACATGCCCAGGGCATCCAGGTCGAGTGTGCCGTCTGCGGTGAAGGGAGTGATGGTGTAGCCGATGACGCCGCGAATTACAGAAGTAGACATGACCAGGCACCTTTGCCGTTGTTGAGGAAAGAGTACAGCTTCGATCAGCCCAGGCAGTCGCCATGGGCACGCAAGGCACGGCGCGCATAGTAGCTGAACGCGGCACCATGACGTTTGGGGGTGGAGATCCAGTCGTGGGCTTCTTTGCCCAGTGCTTCGGGGATGGGGCGGATGTCACCGGCGCCCATGGCCAGCAGTTGCATCTTTGCCGCGCGCTCGAACAGCAGGGCGAGCACGCAGGCTTCTTCGATCGAACCACCGGCAATCAGCAAACCGTGGTGAGAAAGCAGGATCGCGCGCTTATCGCCAATCGCCTTCGCGATGATTTCGCCTTCTTCGTTGCCCACCGGCACGCCGGGCCACTCCTTGAGGAATGCGCAGTCGTCGAACAACGGGCACAGGTCCATGTGCGAGATGGCCAGCGGCACTTCCAGCATCGACAGGGCCGCGCTGTGCAGCGGGTGGGTGTGGATGATGCAGTTGACGTCGGGGCGGGCGCGGTACAGCCAGCTGTGGAAGCGGTTGGCCGGGTTGGCCATGCCACGGCCTTGCAGCACGGTGAGGTCTTCGTCCACCACCAGCAGGTTGGAGGCGGCAATTTCGTCGAAGCCCAGGCCCAGTTGTTGGGTGTAATAAGTGCCAGGTTCCTGGGCGCGCGCGGTGATCTGCCCGGCCAGGCCAGAGTCGTGGCCGCCGTCGAAGAGGATGCGGCAGGTGAGGGCAAGTTTTTGCCGGGCGGTGTAGGTGTTGTCGGCCAGCGCCGTCAGCATCTGCTGCTGGGCGAGTTTGACCAACTGGTCCTTGGGGGTGTGCATGGTGGTCGTCATGGGCGGTACCTGCTTGATGAAAGGCTAAGTGACCAGGGGTGTTTCCAGGACACTTGGCGATCTTAATGACACCTTGTGTCATTTTCAAGCTTTGCGTGACACCTCCGCGTGACAGCTTTGCAACCTCATGCTCGCAAGCTTGCTGCCCTCATAACCATGAACCGGTCGTGGCAGGCGAGTACCATGAGCAGATCCAACCCTCGATACGGTCTAAGCATGTTTCTGGATTTACACGTGCGGCTCGCTTGCGAAGCCGACCTCGATGCACTCTTTGCGTTGGATGTTATTGCGCAGCGCGAAGAAAGCCGGCGGGCATTCATTGCCCACTCGGTAGCCTGCGGCCATTGCTGGGCGGCAACGGACGCTGCCAACACTGCGGTGCTCTTGGGTTATGGCGTACTGGACAAGTCGTTTTTCGGGCAGGACTTCATTGCGCTGGTGGTGGTAGGGGATTCGGCGCGTCGCCGTGGCGTAGGCGCAGCCATTCTGCGTGGGCTGGAATCCCGGTCCTTTGGGACCAAGTTGTTCACCTCGACCAACGCGTCGAACCTGCCGATGCAGGCGCTGCTTGCAAAGTGCGGTTTTATCGGCAGTGGTCAGGTTGAAAACTTGGACGAAGGTGACCCAGAGCTTGTTTTTGTAAAGATAAGGCCCTGATGCGCGAAAACACCGGCAAAGCCGGTGTCATCTGCCACGTTGGATACTTCGCAGGTGAACCCGCACCTACAGGGCATAGCCCGTTGCTGCGGCGTCAATGGTTCAAGCGCCTATGCAAAGGTCGTCCAGTCGGTTTGCTACATCCCTTTGCGGGTACTGCCGGAAAGCGTCTGAAATGGCGCTGATCAGCTGCGCGTCCGTGATCGGGTCCAGCCCAGGAAAACGCTTGCCATTACAGTCAACGTCATGGGTAAGCACAGCCTCGACACTGGCGCCGTTGTCCCTGTAAACCTGCCTGATGGCCTGGGCCTCCAGCGCTTTGTCGTCCTTGCAGCGCAGGGCATGGTGAATGGCCAGGGCGGCGCCAAAGGCCAGCGCCGGGGTTTCAATACCCTGCTTGCGGGCAAGGTCGATGCTGCTGAGGATGCGTTCGTTGCGTTGTAGCTTGCGCAACGGGTCGCGTCCCACCCGGGCGCAAGGGTCTTTGAACGAGGTTTTACAGCGCTCCAGGAAGGTATCGGCAAAACGGCTGACCACCTCTGCCATTTGCGGGTACTCCGCCACCAGTGCGGGGCCGACTTCCTGGCGAATCAGGCGCTCGGCCAGCTCGCATACGCGCGCGTCGCCCATGCCTTGGCCTACCGAGTCATGGCCCAGCAGGCTGGCGTACCAGGCAACGATGGCGTGCGGGCCGTTCCACAGGCGGTTCTTGATGACCTGGATCTGGGCAATGTCAGGCACCGTCTTCACCTGGCGCAGGCGTTCGAGCAGGTCGCTGCCGTGCTCTACATACAGCGGCATGTCGGGCTCGCTGTTGAACAGGATCAGGTGCAGCTGGCTCATTGCGCTGCTGGGCTGGGCAAAGGGCCTGAAGCGCCCGATCAGGCGTTCGTATTCAGGCACTGGCGTCGATGCCTTTGTGGCAACTGCCGGCTCGTCTTCCAGGCTGTTCTGGAACATCTGCGACTTGATGCGCAGTTGCCGCACCAGTGCGTCGTTGCTGAGCTTGGAGACGATGCGGCTGACCACCGTTTCGGCGAAATGGGTCTTTTCCAGCACTTGCTTGCCGATGGCTGGCGGGCACAGCAAGGCCAACTCCGCTTGCACATGGCGGCGCACGAACGCGGCGCCGCCCACCTTGTTAAGCACGATCAGCAACGTAAGCTCACGGCCACGTCGTTCGAAACGTTGCAGCAGCCCTTTGGCAATCACCTTCGCCTGGTTGCGTATGGCCTGCTCGGGCAGGCTCAGGCCGATGATTTCGGCCGTGGTGTACATGCCGATTACCGCGTCGTCATCGTCCAGGTCGATCATGCGCACGTTGTCGATGGTCTGGTCGAACGATGTAGCCCCATAGCGCACGCTGTAGCGGCCGAAGGCATTGACGCTTTCGCGCAGCATGCGCGAGCGCGTCGCGGCGATGATTTCACAAGGCCGGGTGTAGCCATCCCAATGGGAAAAGACCTGCGTCAGGTAGCCACCCCCGATGGCGCCGAAACCATGAATGCCCACGCGGAACTGGTTCATGGAGGCCGGGAAGCTTTCGTTCAGTTCGGGCATGCCCAGGTCGGGAACGCACTCGCTCAAGTCGGCCAGGAACTCGGTCATGCTGCGGTAGGCCTTGAGCGCGGCCGCCTTGATTTCTGGGGCAGGCGGTTTGATGTCCTCGATCAGTATCGCCTGGCCTTCAGCACGGATGGCCGACAGCATGCCGTTCTCCGAATCTTCGACCATGAAGCATTGGCCAGGCTCGCAATTGAGCGCGCGGGCAGCTTTCAGGAAAATCTCGGGGTGGGGTTTGCCCTGGCTGACTTCATCGCCACAGACGGTGATGTCGAAGTACTTCAGCACGTTGGCGTTGATCAGGTATTCCTCGGCAATGGCACGGCGACTGGACGTGGCCACCGCCATGGTCAAGCCCGATTTGCGCAGGCGTTCCAGTACCTCCAGCAGGCCGGCCTTGATCGGTACGCCGTGATTGCGCACGTACGCCAGCTCAAGTTCATCCGCGCGTTTGCGGATCTCGGTGTATGGGAAGTCTTCACCGTTATGCGCCTTGGCCAGGGCCTCGGCTTTTTTCGCGCTCAAACCCAGCGAGCCGATCAAAGTGTCCTCGCTAAGCGCTTTGCCGAAGATTTCAAGAGAGGCTTGCTTGAGTGTCTTGAAGCGCAAGCGTTCGGTGTCGAAGAGGGTGCCATCCATATCGAAGATGGCGCTGAGAATCTGTTTACCTTGGAAGAAAAGCATCGAGTGTTGCCCCCGTGGGTGCGTCGGACATCTCGCCTGTAGCAAGCGAGTACGGCGTGTGAACTGCAGCGTCGGCAGTCAGGTCGGGGGCACGCGTTTGTCAGGTGCACGCTCAGGCGTGACACAGAGATAAGGCGGGGCAGAGCGGGGAGTGCAGAGGAGGTTTGCAACCGTTGAAGCGAGGCGGGCGGCGCGTTTGGCCTTGAGGTCACGCCCACTGGCTGCAGTCGGTTTTGCAGGCAGTGGGCGCAAATAGCGATGGATACGTGTGATTCCAAGCATAAGGTGGTTTGCTTCCTTTTTCGTCATGGGTGATCCTTTTTCAGCCTTGCACGTATGCGCCGCGACATGCAAGGCTTGGCCTCCCGCTCCAATCCCGCAACAAGGTGAACCGCAATGACCCAAGCTACCGACCAGGCTTTTTATGACCGTGCCGATGCGCACATCGAACTGGCGAACCAGCAGATCGAAAAGTTCGAAGACCTGGGCAAGGTAAGCGCCTCGCTGACCTTCGGTGCCGCCCGCTTCAGCGCCTGGATGAGCGCCCGCAGCTTCAAGAGCGGCGCCGAGCTTGGCGCCGCGCGGGAAGAGATTCTGAAGTACTTCTGTGAGCAGTACCGGATGATGCTCGAGGACAACCTTGACGAGCATATCGAGCATTTTGACCAGTACATGCTGGGCAAGAACGACTGAGGCTGCGTGGGCATGCCTGCTCCCACAGGGATAGCGTATCCCTGCACTCAACGCGGAACCTGTGGGTGGTCACAGATGAGGCAGCGGCAGGGTGGGCCAAGCCTCAGCGATTGGTCCATTTCTCCAGCAAGATCGAAACGAACTTCTCCGCCGCAGGCGACAACGATGCGCCGCGCCGGTATACCAACCCCAGCGTGCGGCTAACCTGCGGCTCGATCAGCGGCACGCTGACCAGCGTCGGGTGGTCGGCGTCGGGCATGGCCAGGCTGGGCATGGCGGACACACCCAGCCCGGCCTCGACCATGCCCAGCGACGTGGACAGGTGTTGCACTTCGTAGAACCATTTGGGTCGCAGGTTGAGCCCGGACAACGCGTGGTCCAGTAGCATGCGGTTGCCGCTCAGGCGGCCGACGCCGATCAGGCGGTAGTCAGCCAGTTCCGTCCAGGTAACGGAGGCCCGGTTCGCCAGTGGGTGGTCGCGCCTGCAGGCCAGCACAAAGTGCTCTTGCACCAGTGTGACAAACTCGATGTCCGGGTGCTGGCCGCTCATCATGTTGATGCCGAAATCGGCCTCGCCGCGCAGCACGGCTTCGAGCCCGTCGTTGGCGCTAAGGTCCAGCAGGCGAATGCGGATTTTCGGGTATTGCTCGTTGTAATCGCGGATCACCGACGGCAGGAAGTAGAACGCTGCGGTGGGGATGCAAGCAAGGGTAACCTGGCCGGTCTGGCGCTCGGCCAGCTCGCGAATGCTGAGGATCGAGTCTTCAAAATCATCCAGCAGGCGCCTGGCCTTGGGCAGGAAGTCGCGGCCCACGCTGGTCAGGCTGACCCGGCGGGTGGTGCGCTCCAGTAGCGAGGTGCCCAGGCCTTCCTCCAGCTTCTTGATCCGCCGGCTCAAGGCCGGCTGGGAAAGGTGAAGTGCTTCGGCGGCTTCGTGGAAACTGCCGAGTTCGGCGATTTTCACGAAAGATCTGATGTCTTGCAGCTCATATTCCATAAGAAAACCCGCTACTGTCGCCGTGTTTGATTGATGTTTGAATCGCAATAATGACTACGATATTTGCATTGGATTGATTTATCCAGGCCTGTCACTCTTTTGCTCACAGCATCAATGATGTCCATTGATCAACAAGAGTGCAAAATCATGCAACGTATTCCTTGCGTACTCATGCGCGGTGGTACCTCGAAAGGGCCGTTCTTCCACGCCTGGGACCTGCCTGCCAATGTGGTCGAACGTGACGAGTTGCTGATCAACCTGATGGGCTCTGGCCATGAGCTGGAAATCGATGGCATCGGTGGCGGCAGCCCGCAAACCAGCAAGGTGGCGATCGTCAGCCCTTCGTTGCACCCCGAGGCTGATGTCGATTACCTGTTCGTTCAGGTGATGGTTGCCCAGCGCCGTGTCGACACCGCGCCCAATTGCGGCAACATGCTGTGCGCCGTGGGCCCGTTCGCCATCGAGCAAGGCCTGGTCAAAGGGCAGGATGGCAAGACCTTGGTCCGCATCCGTAACCTGAACACCGGTACCTTGGTCAATTCGCTGGTGGAAACCCCCGGCGGTATCGTGCGCTACGAAGGCCGCACGGCAATCGATGGCGTACCGGGCACTGCCGCCCCGGTGCACCTGACCTTTCTCGATGCCGTGGGCAGCAAGACCGGCAAGCTGTTCCCCACCGGCAAGGCCACGGATGTGATCGATGGCGTACCGGTAACCTGCATCGACATGGCCATGCCCATGATGGTCGTGCAGGCCAGTCAACTGGGGGTGACCGGATCGGAAACCCCTGCAGAACTCGACGCCAACGAAAAACTGCTCAAGCGCCTTGAAGCACTGCGCCTGAAAGCTGGCAAGGCCATGGGCCTTGGCGACGTCAGTGGCATGGTAATCCCCAAGCCGGTGCTGGTGTCTGCGCCACGCTACGACGGCACATTGCAGGTGCGTTACTTCATGCCGCACAACTGTCACCGTGCGTTGGCCATCACCGGGGCGGTAGGGCTGGCGACTGCCTGCGTCAGCCCCGGTACGGTAATCGGCGACCTGCTTGGCGAGGGTGCCCGGCAGTTGACCGACGTGCGCCTGGAGCACCCGAGCGGCGGTATCGATGTGGCGCTGTCGCGCAGTGCTGCCGACGGCAAGACAACCCAGGTTTCGGTGGTACGAACCGCTCGACGGCTCTTCTCAGGCTTTGTCTACGCCCCTACCTTGCGCAGGCTGGCAGGGTAGTCAAAGGCGGCATGCCGCCTGCTTCATACATGCACCAAGCGCATCCGCACAATTTCAACAATGGTGATGCCCCATGAAACTCGCCAAATCGCTGTATTTCCAGATCCTTTGCGCCGTCCTGCTGGGCGTATTGGTCGGCCACTTCTGGGCGCAACAGGCCGTTGCGCTCAAGCCCTTGGGCGACGCCTTCATCAAGCTGATCAAGATGATGATCGCCCCGGTGGTGTTCTGCACCATTGTCACCGGCATAGCCGGGATGACCGACAAGCGCTCGCTGGGGCGCCTGATGAGCAAGACGTTGCTGTTGTTCCTGGGCCTGACGGTGGTGAGCCTGGTGATTGGCCTGGCGGCGGTTTACCTGTTCAAACCGGGTGTGGGCATGAACATCGACCCCGCCACCCTCAGCACCGAAGGCCTCAGCCAGTACACCGCGTCGGCAGCCAAGCTGGGCGTGGTCGACTTCTTCATGCACATCATTCCCGATACCTTCATCGGTGCCTTCAACAAGGGTGAAGTGTTGCCGGTGCTGTTCATTGCCGTGCTCAGCGGCTTCGCCCTGTCGTCGATGGGGGACAAGGGCAAGCCAGTGCTGGATGTGCTGGAGTCTGCCTCGACCATGGTGTTCCGCATTTTTGGCTACCTGATGCGCTTTGCGCCGGTGGGTGCCTTTGGTGCGCTGGCTTTTACCGTCGGGCAGTACGGCATCACCTCGCTCGGTGCCCTGGCCAAGCTGGTGGGTACGCTGTACATCGCCTGTGCGTTCTTCGTACTGGTCGTACTGGGTGGCATCTGCCGTGCCCATGGTTTCAGCCTGTGGAAACTGCTGCGCTATTTTCGCGAGGAATTCCTGGTGGTGCTGGGTACTTCGTCCACCGAGCCGGTGCTGCCGCGCATGCTGGAAAAGCTCGAAAAGCTGGGCTGCAAGAAAGGTGTGGTAGGCCTGGTGTTGCCAACCGGTTACTCGTTCAACCTCGACGGCACAGCCATCTACCTGTCGCTGGCGGCCATCTTCATCGCCCAGGCCTGCAACATCGACATCACCCTGGGACAGACGCTGACCATGCTGGCGATCATGTTGCTGTCGTCCAAAGGCGCCGCCGGGGTGACAGGCAGTGGTTTCGTCGCCCTGGCCTCGACCCTGACTGTGATTCACGACATCCCTCTGGCCGGCCTGGCGCTGCTGATCGGCGTCGACCGCTTCATGTCTGAAGCCCGCGCCCTGACCAGCCTTGCCAGCAATGCAGTGGCCACCGTGGTGATCTCGCTGTCCGAGAATGCCTGTGAGCGGGATACGCTGCTGCGCACACTCAACGGTGAACAACCGGTACAGCCGGATTGCGCTACACCTGGCCAGGTCACTTGGCCCGCCGAGCCGCACCGCCAGGGCTGAACGCCCTTCGCACTACTGAACATTGACTTAGAATTCCACTCAGCGTCGCACCGATGCCGAGTGGGGTTGGAGGCTGCCTGCCCGGCGGGCGGCCACGCACAATAAAAACAAGAGAGAAAGACCATGCTCGCACTCCTGGGCCTGATCATGGTGGTGACCTTCACCTACCTGATCATGAGTAAGCGCCTGTCGCCTATCGTTGCGCTGACCGTTGTCCCGATCGTGTTCGCCGTCATCGGCGGCTTTGCCCCCGAACTGGGCAAGATGATGCTCGAAGGCCTGAAAATGGTTGCGCCATCGGCAGCGCTGCTGCTGTTTGCCATCCTGTTCTTTGGCCTGATGATCGATGCCGGCCTGTTCGACCCGCTGATCCGCAAGATCCTCAAGCGGGTAAATGGCGACCCGGTCAAGATCGCCATCGGCACTGCACTGCTGTCACTTCTGGTGGCACTGGACGGCGATGGCACGACCACCTACATGATCACCTGTGCCGCCATGCTGCCGCTCTACAAGCGTATCGGCATGAACCCGATGATTCTGGCCACGGTGTCGATGCTGTCGCTGAGCATCATGAGCGGCCTGAGCCCCTGGGGCGGGCCGGCCACGCGGGCCATCGCCGCGCTTGGTCTGGACGCCAGCGAGTACTTCATCCCGATGCTGCCGACCATGATCGGCGGTGCAGCCTGGGTGGTGTTCACGGCCTTCCTGCTGGGGCGCACCGAACGCCGCCGCATCGGCAACATCGCCCTGGAGTCCGGTGGCGGCAACTGCTACATCAAGGAAATCCTCGGCGACAACCCGTACAAGCGCCCGCGCCTGGCCTATGTGAACCTGTTGCTGGTGATCGCCGTCATGACCGCACTGGTGATGGGGCTGATGCATGCCGCCATCCTGTTCATGATCGGCTTCGTTGCCGCGCTGATGATCAACTACCCCCAGCTGGAGCTGCAGAAGGAACGCATTCTGGCGCATTCGGGCAACGCCATGACGGTGGTGCTGCTGGTGTTCGCCGCGGGTATCTTTGCCGGGATCTTCTCGGGTACCAAGATGGTCGACGCCCTGGCGCAAACCCTGGTGGACTGGATTCCCGAAGAATGGAGCCACTGGTTCCCGTTGGTGGTGGCGCTGACCAGCATGCCACTGACCTTCGTGCTGTCCAACGACGCCTATTACTTTGGCGTGGTGCCGATCCTGGCCAACGCCGCAGCGGCTTACGGCATCGACCCGCTGGAAATTGCCCGCGCCTCGGTGCTCGGCCAGCCGGTGCACCTGATGAGCCCGCTGGTGGCGTCGACGTTGCTGCTGGTCGGCATGGTCGACCGCGACATCGGTGACTTCCAGAAGGCGACCTTCAAGTGGGCCGTGCTCACCTCGCTGGTGATCACTGCACTGGCTTTGCTCACAGGGGCCTTGTCCTTCTTCGTCTGAGCGTTACGGGCGCTGCCCGGCGCCCGGCACCTTGTGCATCCTGAAAACAACAACAAGAGTACCGATCATGTCCCGTGCTGTGTTCCGTGGGGCCACGTGTGGCCTGCTCTGCGGCTGGCTGCCTGTTGCCGGCGCTGCCGGTTTCGTCGATGACAGCAAGCTCAAGCTTCAACTACGCAACGTCTACTTCAACGAGAATTTCCGCGACGAACACGGCATGAGTGCACGTGCTGCCGCTAGCGCCAAAAGCGAGCGGGTGGAGTGGGCACAGGGTTTTCTGCTGGACTACCAATCCGGATTCACGCCCGGCGCATTGGGCGTGGGGCTGGACGCCCTCGGGCTGGTGGGTGTCAGGCTGGACTCTGGCCGTGGGCGCAGCGGCACCGGGCTGCTGCCGGTTCATGACGACGGCCGTGCGGCGGACGAATTTGCCAGCGCCGGGGTAACGGCCAAGGCCCGCGTCGGGCAGACTGTGGTCAAGCACGGTACCTTGCTGCCGAAAACGCCGGTGCTGGTCTACAACGACGCGCGGCTGTTGCCGCAGACGTACGAGGGTACCCAGCTGACCAGTACGGATATCGACGGGCTGACACTGACAGCGGGCCACCTGGACCGCTTCAAACAGCGTGATTCATCGGACAGCACCGGCCTGTACCTGGATGGGTACGCGGGCGGCAGGTCCGGTGACTTCAACTTCGCCGGCGCCGATTATGCCGTCAGCAAACAACTGCGCCTGAGCTACTTCCATGGCCAGCTCGAGCACTTCTACCGGCAGGACTTCGCCGGCCTGGTACACGAACTGCCGCTGGCGGGTGGTGTGTTGAGCACTGACCTGCGCTATTTCAAGAGCCGCGACAGCGGTGCCGCCCAGGGCGGCGCAATCGACAACGACATGTTCAGCGGGCAGATGGCCTATGCCCATTCGGGCCATACCCTCGGTGCCGGCTACCAGGTGCTCGACGGTGAGGCAGGGTTGCCTTACATCAGCGGTGCGACGGTGTATTCGTTCAGCAACGTCGGCATCGGCAAGTTCATCGAGGAAGAAGAAAAGACCTGGATGGCAAGCTACGCCTACAACTTTGCGGCAGCAGGCGTGCCGGGCCTGACCTTCATGGCGCGATACCTGAGTGGCGATAATGGCCGCTCGGCTGCCGAGGGCATCAAGGAGTGGGAACGTGACGCCGAGCTTGCCTACGTGGTGCAGGGCGGGCCGCTGAAAGGTTTGGGTGTGAAGCTGCGCAACTATATCTATCGTTCGGATTTTGCCCGCGGGCGCGACAGCAATCGCTTGTACCTTACCTACGATATCGCCATCTGGTGAGGGTGCAGGCCGGACCACATGTCCGGCCCTGAACCGGCTGCTGCGCCCTGGGTCAACGGCGCAGTAGGCGAGAAATCACCAGTGTGACAGCGGCGGTGATTGCCAGCGCGGCGATAGGTTTTTCCTTGACGAACGAAGACACCGTGTCCAGGGCATCCCCATAGGTCTTGGTCACCTGGCCTGCAGCCTGACGCGCATCGCCTTCGGCCTCCAGCGAAGGGTCTTCGACCAGCCGGCCGACAGCGCTCTGCGCCTTGCCTGCAAGGTTCTCTGCAACACCTTCGATCTGTTCGCGTTTCATGATGGCTTAGTTCCTTCCTGTGAGCGGCTAGGGTTAACAGCACAGGCTTAGGGCGTTGGCAGGCCGCAATGGTTCCAAACGATTGCTTATTACCGTCAGGCCACGCGGTCCCTGTAGGAGCGGCCTTGTGTCGCGATCGGGCCGCAAAGCGGCCCCAGGATCTCAGCAACGACGCACACATTGCCGGGGCTGCCCTGCAGCCCGATCGCGACACAAGGCCGCTCCTACAAGGGATCGCACCTGGCTTGAGAGGGCGAGGCTAGCGGGCCTTCTTCTCAAGAATTCGCGCCCCGCTACCTTCCTTGGCCAGCACATCCTCGGGGTTACGCAGCGGGCAGTCCTCCAGTGACAGGCAACCGCAACCAATGCAGTTGTCCAGGCTGTCGCGCAACGCCTCCAGCGTGCGAATCCGGGCGTTAAGGTCTTCGCGCCAGGCCGTGGACATCTCGCCCCACTGCGCCGCCGTAAGCTTGCTGTTGGGCGCATAACGGCTGAATGCCTGCTTGATGTCCTCCAGCGGAATACCGGTGCGCTGTGCCACTTTGATAATCGCCAGTGTACGCAGCACCAGTGAGGGGTAGCGGCGCTGGTTGCCCGCCGTACGGACGCTGGCGATCAGCCCCTTGGTTTCGTAGAAATGCAGCGCAGACACCGCCACGCCACTGCGTTTGGCCACTTCACCCACTGTGAGCATTCGCGTGTTGTCCACCGCCATGCGTGTTGACCTCAAGTTAAGTTGAGCTCTTATAGTCCTGCCCGATCTTCCCCGCAACCGCTTTCCTCATGATCGGAGCTCTGCATGAACAAACGGACGTTATTGGCCTGGGCCGGCGCTGTAGCCGGTGTGCTGGCCGCTGCCTATGCGTTGGTGGGTAGCGGCTCGGCGCCACCCGCTGCGGCGGCGTGGCCGGCGACCAAGGTGGCCTTGGCCACGGCCGAGCAGGTGCAGCTGGCGCGGCAGAACTTTGCTTCGGGGGAGCTGGAGGCGGTCAACCAGGTGCAGGTGGCGGCTGAGACGGCGGGGCGTATTACCCGCATCGCCTTCGAGTCGGGGCAGACGGTAACGGCCGGGCAGTTGCTGGTGCAGCTCAACGACGCGCCGGAGCAGGCCCAGCGGGTGCAGTTGCGGGCAAAATTGCGTAACGCTGAAGTGGTGCTGCAGCGCAGCCGCAAGCTGCGGGCGATGAATGCCGTGTCGCAAGAGCTGCTGGACAACGCCGCCACTGCCGTGGACGTGGCCAGTGGTGAGCTGCAGCATGTCGAGGCGTTGATCGCGCAGAAGGCCATTCGCGCACCGTTTGCCGGCAAGCTCGGCATCCGTCGGGTGCATCAGGGCCAATACCTGGGCGCCGGCGAGGCGATTGTCAGCCTGGCTGACATCAGCCAGTTGCATGTGAATTTTGCCTTGGGCGAGCAGGCTGCCCCCGAAGTGCACGTCGGGCAAGTGCTGGCACTGACGGTGGACGCAGTGCGCGGGCAAGGCTTCCAGGCCCGGGTGGTGGCGGTCGATCCGGTGGTCAGCAAGGCGCGCCTGGTGCAGGTGCAGGCAGCCTTGCCGAACCCGGACGGGCAGTTGCAGCCGGGCATGTACGCTGGCGTGCGCCTGGATGCCGCGCAGCCGTCGACCGTGCTGGCCGTGCCGGAAACCGCGATCACCTACACCGCTTATGGCCAGACGGTATTCGTTGCGACCCAGGACCCGGCGCATGGCACTCGGGTCAGCCGGGTGCGGGTAACCACCGGTGAGCGCTGGCAAGGGCGGGTGGAGGTCACGTCCGGCCTGGCGCCCGGTGACCGGGTGGTGGTTTCCGGCCAGTTGAAGCTCAGTGACGGCATGCCGGTCGAGCCCGTGGCGCAGGACAGCCTGCAGGCCAGCCAGGGAGGGCGGCAGTCGTGAAGTTTACCGATGTCTTCGTGCGCCGGCCGGTGCTGGCGCTGGTGGTCAGCAGCCTGATCATCCTGATGGGGCTGTTTGCCATGGGCAAATTGCCGATCCGCCAGTACCCCTTGCTGGAAAGCTCGACCATTACCATCAGTACCGAGTACCCCGGCGCCTCCGCCGAGCTGATGCAGGGTTTTGTGACCCAGCCGATTACCCAGGCGGTGTCGTCGGTCGAGGGCATCGACTACCTCTCGTCGTCCTCGCAACAGGGGCGCAGCCTGATCACGTTGCGCATGGTGCTCAACCGCGACTCGACCCAGGCGCTGGCCGAGACCATGGCCAAGGTCAACCAGGTGCGCTATCGCCTGCCGGAAAAGGCCTACGACCCGGTGGTAGAGCTTTCGGCTGGCGACTCCACGGCGGTAGCCTACGTGGGCTTTGCCAGCGACAGCCTGTCGATACCGGAACTGAGCGATTACCTGTCGCGGGTGGTGGAACCGCAGTTCTCTGGCATCGACGGCGTGGCCAAGGTGCAGTCGTTTGGCGGGCAGCGCCTGGCCATGCGCCTGTGGCTGGACAGTGAACAGATGGCTGGGCGCGGGGTGACAGCAGCGGACGTGGCGCAGGCGGTGCGGGCCAACAACTACCAGGCGACGCCGGGCCAGGTGCGCGGACAATACGTGCTGGCCGACATCCAGGTGGACACCGACCTGACCCGGGTCGAGGACTTCCGTGAGCTGATCATTCGCAACGATGGCACCGATTTGGTACGCCTGCGCGATGTCGGCACCGTCGAGCTGAATGCGGCGGCCACCCAGACCAGCGCCACCATGGATGGCAGGCCTGCCGTGCACCTGGGGCTGTTCCCCACGCCGACCGGCAACCCACTGGTGATCGTCGAGGGTATTCGCCAACTGTTGCCGCAGATTCAGCAGACCCTGCCACCCGGTGTGCATGTGGCGCTGGCCTACGAGACCGCACGTTTCATCGACGCTTCGATCCATGAAGTACTGCGCACCTTGGTGGAGGCGATGCTGATCGTGGTGCTGGTGATCTGGCTGTGCCTGGGGTCGCTGCGCAGCGTGCTGATTGCGGTGGTTGCCATCCCACTGTCGATGCTCGGTGCCGCGGGCCTGATGTTGCTGTTCGGCTTCAGCCTCAACCTGCTGACGTTGCTGGCGATGGTGTTGGCCATCGGCTTGGTGGTGGACGATGCCATCGTGGTGGTGGAGAACGTGCACCGGCATATCGAAGAGGGCAGGTCACCGGTCGCTGCGGCATTGATCGGGGCACGGGAAATCGCCGGGCCGGTGATCGCGATGACCCTGACCCTGGCGGCGGTGTATGCGCCGATCGGGCTGATGGGCGGGCTGACCGGCACGCTGTTCCGCGAATTTGCCCTGACCTTGGCGGGAGCGGTGATCGTTTCGGGCATCGTGGCGCTGACGTTGTCGCCGGTAATGAGCTCGTTGCTATTGCAACCCGGACAGCAGCATGGCGCGATGGCCAACATGGCCGATCGGTTGTTCGCTGGGTTGACTGGCGCCTATGGACGGGTGCTGGCCTACACCCTGACACATCGCTGGATCAGTGGCGGCGTGGCGCTGCTGGTGTGCCTGAGCCTGCCCTGGCTGTACCTGCTGCCCCAGCGTGAGCTGGCCCCGGCCGAGGACCAGGCGGCGGTGCTGACCGCCATCAAGTCGCCGCAGCATGCCAGCTTGGAATATGTGGAGCACTTTGCGCTGAAACTGGACGAGGTGATGAAGTCCATCGGCGAAACCACCGACACCTGGATCATCAACGGCACCGACGGCCCGGCCGCCAGTTTTGGTGGCATCAACCTCAGCGCCTGGCAGGTGCGCGAGCGTTCTGCCGCGCAGGTGCAGGCACAGTTGCAGCAGGCAGTGGCGGATATCGAAGGCAGCAGCATCTTCGCCTTCCAGGTCGCTTCGCTGCCGGGTTCCAGTGGCGGCCTGCCGGTGCAGATGGTGCTGCGCAGTGCCCAGGATTACCCCGAGCTGTACCAGACCATGGAGGTGCTCAAGCAGCGCGCCCGCGACAGCGGGCTGTTTGCCGTGGTGGACAGCGACCTCGACTACAACAACCCAGTGGTCAAGGTGCGCGTCGACCGCGCCAAGGCGGCTAGCCTGGGCATCAGCATGCAGGCCATTGGCGAGTCGCTGGGGGTGCTGGTGGGCGAGCAGTACCTCAACCGTTTCGCCCTGTTCGGGCGGTCCTATGACGTGATCCCGCAGAGTATTCAGGACCAGCGCCTGACGCCTGCGGCGCTCAATCGTCAATACGTGCGCGCCGAAAATGGCAGCCTGGTGCCGTTGGCTACGGTGGTGCACCTGGATATCGAGGTGGCGCCCAACCGCCTATTGCAGTTCGATCAGCAGAACGCCAGTACCCTGCAGGCGATCCCGGCGCCAGGAGTGTCGATGGGCAACGCCGTGGCATTTCTCGAACAGCTCACCACCGAACTGCCGCCGGGCTTCAGCCACGATTGGCAATCGGAGTCGCGCCAGTATGTGCAGGAGGGTTTTGCCTTGATGTGGGCGTTTCTCGCTGCCTTGGTGGTGATCTACCTGGTGCTGGCAGCGCAGTACGAAAGCCTGGTCGACCCGTTGATCATTCTGGTGACCGTGCCGCTGTCGATCTGCGGCGCACTGCTGCCGCTGGCGCTGGGCTGGGCCACGTTGAACATCTACACGCAGATTGGCCTGGTGACGCTGATCGGCCTGATCAGCAAGCACGGCATCCTGATGGTGGAGTTCGCCAACGAGATCCAGGTGCGCGACAACCTTGATCGTGCTGCCGCCATTGTCCGAGCTGCGCAGATACGCTTGCGGCCGGTGCTGATGACCACGGCGGCGATGACCTTTGGCGTGCTGCCACTGCTGTTCGCCAGTGGCGCCGGGGCCAATAGCCGCTTCGGGCTGGGGGTGGTGATTGTGTGCGGGATGCTGGTGGGTACGTTGTTTACCTTGTTCGTGTTGCCGACGATCTATGGGTGGTTGGCGCGAGATCATCGGGTGACCACGGGGCGGGCGCAGCAGTTGCTGGAGGCTGAACGCGTTCTGGGTATGTGAAGCGCAGCAGCCCCGATTGCGCGATCAGGATGGCGAACGGTCGCGACGCATCTGGGTGACCAGGGTAAAGCGGTCATCCGGGTGCACGGTCTCGGAAACCGCCATCAGGTCACCGTTTTCCTCGCGGTAATGGCGGGTGATCTTCAGCCCAGGCGAACCCGCCTCGGCCCTTAGCACCCGGGCCATTTCAGCGGTCAGCAACACCGCCCGCACCTGCTGGTCGACCACGGCGATCGACCGGCCATAGTGCTGCTCGATCAGCCCGGCAATCAGCTGGTCGGGGTGTTCGCGCGCCAGCTCGATAACCTCGGCATGGTCGCGCTGTGCATACACATCGGTCCAGCACAGCGGTGCGGCATTGTGCAGGCGGTCGACGCGAATGCTCGACACGCAGAAGTAATGCTCCCCCGGCACCAACCCCAGCCGCGTGGCCTCGCTCAGGTCGGCGACGAAGTGGCGCACGTTCTGGATTTCCCGCTGCTGGGTTTCGGCCAGGTGTGCAAGGTCGGCCACGCTGGCCAGCGATTGCGAATAGCCGCCGCGCGGGCTGCTGGCCTCGACCCGGGTGCCCACGCGCTTGCGCCGCGACACCAGCCCCTGGTTGAGCAACTGGTCGATCGCTGCGCGCACCGTATGGCGGCTCACCTCGTAAAGGTCGCACAGCTCGAACTCGGTCGGCAGCAGGCTGCCTACCGGGTAGCGGCCACTGGCAATGCCTTCCATCAAGTCCTTTGCCACGGTGGAATAGCGCGTCGGGTTCATACCTTTGCTCGGTCTCGCAAACTTCATCGCTTGATAGTGTATCAGCGACAGAATTTCGAACGCTTCACCGGCCCTCTGCAGGTTGGTCGCCCAGTGTCGGTCATGGATCGGCGGGCAAGCTCATGTGCAGCAAAGGGAACGGGCGGCCTTCACCGTCCAGCGGCGAGCGGCCGGTCTGGACAAAGCCATAGTGCTGGTAAAACCCTGTTGCCTGCGGGTTCTGCTCGTTGACATCGACACTCATCGTGCTGCGCGACTGGCGGCCGAAATCCAGCAGTGCGCGGCCAATGCCCTGGCCGTGGCGCGCGGGGTCGACGAAGAGCATTTCCACGTGGTTTTCATTGAAGCCGATGAAGCCCAGTGGCTGGTCATCGGTGTCTACTGCAACCCACAGCTCGACGGCCGGAAAATACAGGTCACGCAGCTGTGGCAACAGCGCGTCGATGTCGCAGGGTTGTAGAAAGTGGTGCGTCGCGCGTACGGCGCGCAGCCAGATGTCGAGCAACTGCGGGTAGTCTGCAGCGATGCCTTGGCGAATGATCATGCGGTCATCCTGAGTGAATTGATGGCGGATGGGCGCGCCAACAGGTGGCGGCCATGCGGGGGTCGGCATCATGAATGACCGCTTCGCGAGTTAACGCCTGGGCGGTGCACGGCAGGGGAGGCCGGAAGGGAAGAGTGCGGAAGATTACCCGGATTGCGCAGTGTGGGGCAATGGCGGTGCGCTGCAGGTTTTGACTCGACTAGGCTGCTTGTCGATGCTGGAATTGAACCCGCACAACACGAACGGGCCGGGGGCGCCAATGAACCGCAACGAACTGCGCAAAGCCGATATCAACCTGATGGTGGTGTTCGAAGCCCTGATGCAGGAGCGCAACCTCACCCGTGCCGCGGAAAAGCTGTTCGTCGCCCAACCCACGGTCAGCGCCGCGCTGGCCAGGTTGCGTGCGATGTTCAACGACCCGTTGCTGGTCCGTGTGGGTAACCGCATGGAGCCCTCGGCCAGGGCCGAAGAGGTGATCAAGTACCTCACCCCGGCCCTGGATGCGATGTCCGTCGCCCTCAGCCTGACCCACGATTTCGACCCCTTGACCAGCAAGATGACCTTCCGCATCGGTTTGTCCGATGACGTCGAGTCCGGGCTGTTGCCGCCGCTGTTGCGGGCGTTGCGGGTCGAGGCGCCGAATGTGGTGGTGGTCGTGCAGCATGTGGATTACTGGCGCATCCCCGACTTGCTGGCAGCGGGCGATGTAACGGTCGGCATCAGCCAGACCAAGGGGCTGCCTGCCAATGCCAAGCGCAAGGTACTGCGCACGATGCAGGGCAGGGTAGTGCGCGCCGACAAGTCGGCCACGCCACTGACACTGGATGAGTTCTGCGCCCGCCCGCACGTTCAGGTTTCGCCCACCGCCAACACCCAGGGTGTGGTAGACGATTGGCTTAAAGAGATTGGCCGCGAACGCAAGGTGGTGTTGTCGGTGCCGCAGTTCAGTTCGCTGCCGGCGATTCTGGCTGGCACCGACCTGCTGGCCTGTTGCCCGGACTATGCCGCACAGGGCATGGAGCGTTGGGGCAACCTGCAGGCTGAGCAGTTGCCGTTCGAAACCACGGCGCTGGAGCTGGCGATGGTCTGGTTGAGCACTACCGACAGCGACCCCGCCGAGCGCTGGCTGCGCAGCCGCCTGGAGCACTACATGGGCGGCGTGCGCTCGTTGGACGGTGGCCAGGTTTAGAACGCCCCCTGCAAGGTCACCATGAAGTTACGCGGCTCACCATAGAAGTTACCCCAGCCCGGCGCACCGATGGTGGCGTAGTACTTCTTGTCGAACAGGTTGTTGCCGTTGAGGGCGACGGTCCAGTTCTGGTCCAGGCGATACTGCACGCGGCCGTTCCACACGGTGTAGCCCGCCTGCTCGACGCGGGTGTTGCGGGTGGTGCGGAAGTTCTCGCTCTGGCTGTTCAGACCGGCACCGAGGGTCCAGCGTTCCAGGGCACCGCCCAGCTGGTAGTCACCCCACACTTTGAACATGTGCCGTGGAATGAAGCTGGAGGTGAACGTCAGCTCGGTGGGGTCGCTGTCTTCGATGGTCTTCAGGTATTTGGTCTGGGTGTAGGTGTAGCCCGCCAACAGTTGCAGGCGCTCGATCGGCGAGCCGCTGATCTCGGCTTCGAAACCCTGCGCGCGCACCTTGCCGCTGTCGGTGTAGCAATACCCGTCGCCTGACGGGCAGGTCTCGATGTAGTCGCTTTCCGCGCGGTGGTTCTCGACGGTGCGGAACAGGTTGAACGAGGTATTCAGCGCACCGCCAAGCAGCTCGCCCTTGATGCCAATCTCGTAGTTGGCTCCGGTCTTGGGCTGAAGTGGCTGCCGCTCGGCGTTCACCTTGTCGCTCTGCGGCTGGAAGATGTCGGCGTAGCTGGCGTAGGCGGTCCACTGGTCGTTCAGGTCGTAAAGCACGGCGGCGAACGGCGTGACCTGGCCGTTTTCCTCACTGCGGTTGTTCACCCAGTAATCGTAGAACTCGGTGTAGGAGTCGCTCTTGTTGCGGTACCAGCTGACCCGCGCGCCCAGTACCAGGGTAAGCGGCTCTGCCAGCTTCAAGCGCAGGTTGGCGTAGGTGCCGTATTGGGTGGTGGTGGAATCGGTTGGTACGCTGCCACCACGGGTCGGGTTGACCAGGTAATCGTCCTTGGACGGGCGAGGGAAGTTCGGGGAGGGGTTGAACGGGTTCTGCTTGCCGTCCAGTAGAATCAGCGCGAAGTAATCATGGGTTTTCTGCCGGCTGGCGTTGGCGCCGATGATCAGCTCGTGCTGCAGGCCGAACGCCTCGAACTTGCCATCAATATAGCTATCGAAGCCGTAGTCGTCCTGGTCGTAGTCGAAACGACCGGCGCGGACGGCCATGCTGGCAGTGTTGGCGCCGACCGGCACCGTGCCTTCGGAGTAGGCGTATTCGATGTCCTGGTCGTTGTGGGTGTAGACCGAGGCGAAGTTCAGTGTCCAGTCATCGTTGAAGCGGTGCTTGAAGTCGGCAAAGCCGGTAATACGCTGGCTTTGCAGGTCGTTCCAACTGGCCCCCAGGCAGGTGGAACGCGACAGCTTCAGGTCACTGCCATCGGCGTAGCGTGGCACGCCGGCATCGCACGGTGTGGCATCGACGTCCTCATAGGCCAGGCCGAAGCCCAGGGTGGTGTCGGCGCTGACGTCCCAGTCGATGGCGCCATACAGTATCTGGTCCTGGCGCTTGGCCGTGTCATAGAAATACTGGCGGTCCTGCAGGGCTGCCACCGCGCGGCCCCGCACGCTGCCCGACTCGTTCAGCGGGCCGCCTACGTCGACTTGGCCGCGATAGTTGTCCCAGCTGCCGGCGGACAGGGTGACAGTGGTCGTGGCCTTGTCCTGGCCGCGCTTGCGCACGAAGTTGACACCACCAGCGGAGGAGCCGGAGCCCTTCATCATCCCGGCCGCGCCTTTGAGGATTTCGACGCGGTCGTAGAACGCCATGTCGCTGGAAAAGCTGTTGGCCTGCACGTAGTTGCCGCCCACGTCCAGCGGCACGCCGTCGTACTGGTACTGGCCGTCCAGGTTGAAACCACGGGAGTAGAAGTATTTGCCGCCCATGGGCGAGTCGTACACGGTGATGCCAGGGGTCTTGTCCAGTACCTGTTCGAGGGTGTTCAGGTTCTGGTCGTCAAGCATCTTGCGGGTCATCACGGTGACCGCCTGCGGGGTTTCTTTCAGCGTATGGACGCCCTTGCCGATGGTCACTGCGCGGGCGGTGTATGACTGGGTGCCCTCGCTGGTCGCATCCAGCCGATTGGAGTCGATGTTCAGCGGCCCCAGCTCCATGGCCGTGCCGTAGTCTGCCGGCACCAGCACATAACCGCCATTGCCCTGGCGCTGCGCCTGCAAGCCGCTATTGCTCAGTAACCGCACCAGCCCTTCCTCGACGCTGTAGCTGCCTTCCAGGCCTGCGCTGCTCAGGTTGCGGGTCTGCTCGGTGTCGAACGAAATGGTCACACCCGCCTGCACGCCAAACTGGGTGATGGCATTGCCCAAAGGGCCAGCGGGGACATGGTAGGCGGTCTGGCTTTGAGCCATGGCCTGGGCAGGCATCAGCAGCAGGCACGGCGCGCTGGCAAGGGACATGCCGAACAGCACCAGGCGCACGGCCTGGGTCAGTTTGGTTGCAGGGGTGGGGTACAGATGAGGCATTGCGTGATCCTTCCGAGTCATGGCAGAAAGTCGCTGTCGTCGCGGCTTGTGTCAGGGACGGACGAGAATCGAAATCAGCAAGGTTCGCGCGTAGGTTTTTCAGCGCCTGCTCAGGCAGGCTCCACGCTCACCCAATAGCGGCTGAGGTAGTGAACCCTCACAGGGAGGGTTTTCGGCAGGTTGGCCAAAGCGATATCGGTATCATCGATGCGAAAGGCTCCGGAGATACTCATGGCCCGGATTGCGGAGGCGCAGCGCAGCACGCCTGGCCGATAGCGCCCCAGTTCTTCGATGAAGTCGCCCAGGCGCCAGTCGTTAACGCTCAGCATGCCCTGCAGCCAGGCCGTGGAATCGGCGGGCAGAGCCTGGGCGGTGGCGAAGTCATCCTGGTCAAAACTCACTTGTTGGCCCGCTTGCAGTTGCAGCAGCCGATCAAGGTGGCGCTGTGGACGTACCTCGACGCTGCCCTGAAGCACGCCCACGCGGGTCTGGCGCGCAAGTTTGCGGATGCTGAACTCGGTACTGCGGGCAAGCACGCTGCCGTCATCGGTGTGCACGATGAATGGGCGCTGCTGAAGGTCGCTGACCGGGCGGACCAGAATTTCCCCTTGATACAGCTGAATCGCCCGCACTTTCGCGTCATAGCGCACGTCCAGCGCGGTGCCCACGTTCAGCTCCAACTGCGAGCCGTCCACCAATTGCAGGGTGCTTCGTTCGCGGCTGCCGGTACGTTGTTGGGCCAGCAGGGAGCGATAGGGCACCTGCTCGGCGGCCAGCCAGCCACCTGCGCCCATCGCCAGCAACAGGCTCAGCACCTTCAGCACTTCGCGCCGCTGCGCCTGTGCCGCGCCGAGGCTGGACAGCGCCGCCTGTGGTGGCAGCATGGCCCACTGTTGCTGCAGCTTTTCTACTCGCGCCCAGGCGGCAGCGTGTTGTGGGCTGGCCTGCAACCACTGCCGCCAGGCCTGGGTGCGGGCCTCGCTGTTGGCGCCGTCGTTGAGCTGTACATACCAGGTGGCAGCGGCTTCGAGTGTCTTGAGATCCATCGGCTCAGCCTTCGACTGCCAGCAGGCAGCGGGTCATGGCCTTGATCAGGTGATTCTTCACGGTGGTCACCGACACGCCGAAGCGCTCGGCCGCAGCACCGTAGGTCAGGCCTTCCAGTTGCACCGCCAGGAAGATGGCGCGGGTCTTGGCGCCGAGTTCGTCGAGCAGGCTGTCCACGGTTACCAGCATTTCGATGATGGACAAGCGCACCTCTGGCGAAACCTCCACCGGTTCCGGGCGCAAGGCCAGGGCCTGCAGATAGGCTTGTTCGATGGTGCGGCGGCGGACCTTGTCGATCAGCAGCGCACGGGCGATGGCGCTGAGGTAGCTGCGCGGCTCGCGGATCGGCAATTGATTGCGCGCGGTCATCACCCGCAAAAAGGTATCGTGCGCCAGGTCGGAGGCATCGGCGGCGTTGCCCAGGCGGGCGCGTAGCCAGCCCTTCAGCCAGCCGTTGTTTTCGCTGTAGAGCTGATGCAGGGCCTGATGATCGAGCGTCGACATGGCGTCAAATTCGCAATATGAATAGGAATTGATCGCATTGTCGCGATGAGCCAGGGCGATTGCAAGGGGGCATTTGGGGCCGCAGGGCGGCCCCCAATGATGCGGCGGTTAAAAGCCCGCTTCCAAGTCCAGGAGGTCCTGCACAGTCTGGCGCCGACGGATCATGCGCAGTGCCCCGTCCTCGATCAGAAACTCCGGCAGCAGCGGCCGGCTGTTGTAGTTCGACGACATCGACGCGCCATAGGCACCGGCGTCGTGGATCACCAGCAGGTCGCCCACCTGTGCCTGGGGCAGCTCCTGCGGGGTCAGTTCCTGGTCATCCTGGGTGAACACGTCACCCGACTCGCACAGCGGCCCGGCCACCACGGTCGGTTGCCGTGGACGGTCCACCGGCTGGCCGTTGGCATCGAGCAGGGTCATGCCGTGGTAGGCGCCGTACATCGCCGGGCGCATCAGGTCGTTGAAGCCGGCGTCGATCATGACGAAGGTATTGCGGCCCACTTGCTTGACGGCACGCACTTCGGCCACGAGGTAGCCCGACTCGGCCACCAGGAAGCGCCCCGGCTCGATTTCCATGCGCACCGGGTGGCCGAGCATCGCTTCGATTTCCTTGCGCGCCACTGCCCAGGTCTGGGCATAGCGTTGCAGGTCGACTGGCTTGTCGGTTTTGCGGTACGGGGTGGACAGCCCGCCACCAATGGAGAAGGCTTCGATGGCCACGCCCAGGCGGCCGATCAGCTCGATCATCGAGCGAGCCACCTGCTCCAGGTGCTGGTAGTCCACTCCCGAGCCAATGTGCATGTGCACGCCCACCAGGTGCAGGCCGTGCGCCTTGATGCACGCCAGCGCCTCGTCCAGCTCTTCGTGCCAGATGCCATGCTTGCTGTTTTCACCGCCGGTGTTGGTCTTGCGGCTGTGGCCATGGCCGAAGCCTGGGTTGATACGGATCCAGACGCGGTGGCCGGGCGAGCGTTCCCCGAGTTGGCGCAGCATGTCGATGGAGCCGGCGTTGACTTCGATTTTCGAGGCCACCACGCGTTCCAGGGTGGGGCGGTCCAGTGCGTCACAGGTCAGCACCACGCCGGCAGGGTCACCGCCCACGCTGGCACCTGCGGCGAAGGCCCGTTCCATTTCGCCCAGCGACACGGCGTCCAGCACCAGGCCATGGGCGCGCATCAGGCGCAGCACATGCAGGTTGGGGTTGGCTTTCTGGGCGAAGCGCACGGTGTCGAACACCTTCAACTGCTCGACACGTTCGGCGATGGTACCGGTGTCGTACGCCCACAGCGGCGAGCCGTGCTGGCGGACGGCTTCGGCCAGGAGGGTGAAGGGTGCGGTCATGGTGGCGCTACTCCTATAAGAAAGGCCACGAGCATGAGGCAAAGCAGGAATTCAGAAAAATAGCTATTTTTCTGATGGCCATTCATATTTGATATGCCCATTGTCGACCCACCGAGTGCTGCCGTGAAACTGTCCGTCCGCCATATCGAAGTGTTCCGCGCCATCATGGCCGCAGGCAGTGTCACCGGCGCGGCGCGGCTGCTGTTCACCTCGCAGCCCACTGTCAGTCGCGAGCTGGCGCGCCTGGAGCAGGTGACCGGGCTGAATCTGTTCGAGCGCGAAGGTGGGCGCTTGGTGGCAACGGCCCAGGCATTGCTGTTGATCGAAGAGGTCGAGCGTGCCTATGTCGGGCTGGAGCGCATCGATCGCTTTGCCCAAGCCATCCGCAATTTCGAGCAGGGGCGGCTGGCCATCACCTGCCTGCCGCTGTTTTCACAGACCTTGTTGCCCAAGGCCTGTCAGCGCTTTCACCAGCAGCACCGGGGCGTGAGCGTGAGCATCCTGGCGCAGGAGTCGCCCTTGCTGGAGGAGTCGCTGGTTGCCCAGCAGCACGACCTTGGCCTGACCGAGGTCGAGCAGATACCGCGCGGCGCTTATGGTGAATTGCTGTTCAGCGCCAACATGGTGTGCGTGTTACCCGAGCATCACCCGTTACAGGCCAAGGCCGAGCTGGAACTGAGCGATTTTCACGAGGTCGATTTCATCAACCTGGCCAGCCTGGACACCTACCGCCAGCGCCTGGACCAGCACTTTCGTGCAGCGGGGGTTAACCGCCGCACCATCATCGAGACCACCAGCGCCGCGTCGGTGTGCGCCATGGTCAGGCAAGGCCTGGGGGTGGCGATCATCAATCCGCTGAGCGGGCTGGAGGCGGCCCAGGGCGGGCTGCCGATCCGCAGGTTACGGGTGTCGGTGCCGTACCAGGTGATGCTGATACGCCCGGACCACCGGCCGGCCTCGGCGGCGGTGGAGCCGTTTTGCGAGGCGTTGCGGGAGCAGGCGCAGGCGATGCAGGCGGCGTTGCGGTAGGTTCGGGCTCAGAGCTCGCAGACGAAGGTCCCGGTCCCGGCCAGGATGTTCTCCAGGGTTTGCTTCACTTCATCCATGTCGCTCAGTGCGCTGGTCAGGTTGATTTCCAGCACCTCGTCCCCCTTCAATGCATCCCGGTCGCCGGCCGCCACTTCGATCAGCAGGCGCTTGGCGCTCAGGGTGACTTTCAGCCCATCCAGAGTCGACGGCTCGTCATCCAGGGTCAGGTCGACGGTGTCTTCGTCCGGGTAGCGGGTAAGCAGAAACATCTGACCCTTGTCGCTGTGGCAGCACAGGGTCGCCATGTTGTCTTCCTCGTCATCGCAAGGGGTGGCGAACAGCAGCGCGGTGTTGATTTGCATGAGCAGGCTCGGATCAAAGGAAACGGAAGGGAATTCTGACAGTCTTGCGTACAGGCATAAACGTAAAGTTACCGCCCCTTGACCGAAATTGTCGCAGCGCTGCAAGCGTTGATGACCGATCAGTCGTTAAGCTTCGGCGAGCCCTGGGCGTGCCTGCGCACGTTCAACGCCTGGTTTTACCGTCCGCCTTGCCACGGGTTGGCTATCGTTGATCCGTACACGGCGCACGCAGCGACGCTTCAACTATTACAAAGCCCAAGCGGAGTACCACAGATGGCGTTCTTCACCGCAGCCAGCAAAGCCGACTTCCAGCATCAACTGCAAGCGGCCCTGGCGCAGCACATCAGCGAACAGTCCCTGCCACAAGTGACGCTGTTCGCCGAGCAGTTCTTCGGCATCATCTCTCTGGACGAACTCACCCAGCGCAGGCTTTCCGACCTGGCCGGCTGCACCCTGTCAGCCTGGCGCATCATCGAGCGTTTCGACCCCGAGTACCCGCAAGTGCGCGTGTACAACCCTGATTACGAACGCAACGGCTGGCAATCGACCCATACCGTGGTCGAGGTGCTGCACCACGACCTGCCGTTCCTGGTCGACTCGGTGCGCACCGAGCTCAACCGCCGCGGCTACAGTATCCACACCCTGCAGACCACCGTGCTCAGCGTGCGCCGTGGTGCCAAGGGCGAGCTGCTTGAACTGCTGCCCAAGGGCACCCAGGGCGAGGGCGTGCGCCACGAGTCGCTGATGTACCTGGAGATCGACCGCTGCGCCAACGCCGCCGAGCTGACGGTGCTGACCCGAGAAATCGAGCAGGTGCTGGCCGAAGTACGGGTGGCAGTGGCCGACTTCGAACCGATGAAGGCCAAGCTGCGTGAAGTGGTGGCGCAGGTGGAGCAGACCGCCTTTGGCCCAGCGCAACACGAAAAGGGCGAAGTCAAAGCCTTCCTCGAATGGCTGCTGGATAACCACTTCACCTTCCTGGGCTATGAAGAGTTCACCGTCAAGGGCGACGCCGATGGCGGCCAGATGGTGTACGACGAGCAGTCGTTCCTTGGCCTGCCGCGCCGCCTGCGTGTGGGCCTGACGACAGAAGAGCTGCGCATCGAAGACTACGCCGTGGCCTACCTCAACGAGCCGCTGCTGCTGTCGTTCGCCAAGGCTGCACTGCCCAGCCGCGTACACCGCCCGGCCTACCCTGACTACGTGTCGATCCGCCAGCTGGATGCCGATGGCAAGGTGGTCAAGGAACACCGCTTCATGGGCCTGTACACCTCGTCGGTGTATGGCGAAAGCGTGCATGCCATTCCGTACATCCGCGTGAAGGTGGCCGAAGTTGAGCGCCGCTCGGGCTTCGATCCCAAGGCCCACCTGGGCAAGGAACTGGCGCAGGTGCTGGAAGTGCTGCCGCGCGACGACCTGTTCCAGACACCAATCGATGAGCTGTTCAGCACGGTCATGGCGATCGTGCAGATCCAGGAGCGCAACAAGATCCGCGTGTTCCTGCGCAAGGACCCGTACGGCCGCTTCTGCTACTGCCTGGCTTACGTACCAAGGGAAATCTATTCCACCGAAGTGCGGCAGAAGATCCAGCAGGTGCTGATGGAGCGCCTGAAGGCCAGCGACTGTGAGTTCTGGACCTTCTTCTCCGAATCGGTACTGGCCCGTGTGCAACTGATTCTACGGGTCGACCCAAAGAACCGCATCGACATCGACCCGCAGCAGCTCGAGCGTGAAGTGGTCCAGGCGTGCCGCTCGTGGCATGACGACTACTCGGCGCTGGTGGTGGAGAACTTCGGCGAAGCCCAGGGCACCAACATCCTCGCCGACTTCCCCAAAGGCTTCCCGGCCGGTTACCGCGAGCGCTTCGCCGCGCACTCGGCCGTGGTCGACCTGCAGCATGTGCTGAACCTGTCTGAAAGCAAGCCACTGGCGATGAGCTTCTACCAGCCGCTGACCCAAGTGGGTGAGCGCATCCTGCACTGCAAGCTGTACCACGCCGACACCCCGCTGGCGCTGTCCGATGTGCTGCCGATCCTGGAAAACCTTGGCCTGCGCGTGCTTGGCGAGTTCCCCTACCGCCTGCGCCATGCCAATGGCCGCGAGTACTGGATCCACGACTTCGCCTTCACCTACAGCGAAGGCCTGAGCCTGGATATCCAGCAGCTCAACGACACCCTGCAGGATGCCTTCATCCATATCGTGCGCGGTGACGCCGAAAACGACGCCTTCAACCGCCTGGTGCTGACTGCCGGCCTGCCGTGGCGCGACGTGGCGCTGCTGCGCGCGTACGCCCGTTACCTGAAGCAGATCCGCCTGGGCTTCGACCTGGGTTACATCGCCAGCACCCTGAACAACCACACCGACATCGCCCGCGAGCTGACCCGGTTGTTCAAGACCCGCTTCTACCTGGCGCGCAAGCTCACCCAGGACGACCTGGACGACAAGCAGCAGCGCCTGGAACAGGCCATCCTGACCGCGCTGGACGATGTCCAGGTGCTCAACGAAGACCGCATCCTGCGGCGCTACCTGGACCTGATCAAGGCCACCCTGCGCACCAACTTCTACCAGCCGGATGCCAACGGCCAGAACAAGTCGTACTTCAGCTTCAAGTTCAACCCCAAACTGATCCCCGAACTGCCCAAACCGGTGCCCAAGTTCGAGATTTTCGTCTATTCACCGCGCGTAGAGGGCGTGCACCTGCGCTTTGGCAACGTTGCCCGCGGGGGCCTGCGCTGGTCCGACCGCGAAGAGGACTTCCGCACCGAAGTGCTGGGCCTGGTCAAAGCCCAGCAGGTGAAGAACTCGGTGATCGTGCCGGTTGGCGCCAAGGGCGGCTTCCTGCCGCGTCGTCTGCCGCTGGGCGGCGGCCGTGACGAGATCGCCGCCGAAGGCGTGGCGTGCTACCGCATCTTCATTTCCGGCCTGCTCGACATCACCGACAACCTCAAGGACGGTGGCGTGGTGCCGCCGGCCAACGTGGTGCGTCACGACGATGACGACCCGTACCTGGTGGTGGCGGCCGACAAGGGCACCGCGACCTTCTCCGACATCGCCAACGGCATCGCCATCGACTACGGCTTCTGGCTGGGTGATGCCTTTGCCTCGGGCGGCTCGGCCGGTTACGACCACAAGAAGATGGGCATCACCGCACGTGGCGCCTGGGTGGGCGTGCAGCGCCACTTCCGCGAGCGCGGCATCAACGTGCAGGAAGACCCGATCACCGTCATCGGCGTGGGCGACATGGCCGGCGATGTGTTCGGCAACGGCCTGCTGATGTCCGACAAGTTGCAGCTGGTGGCGGCGTTCAACCACCTGCATATCTTCATCGACCCGAATCCTGAGCCGGCATCGAGCTTCGCTGAGCGCAAGCGCCTGTTCGACCTGCCGCGTTCGGCCTGGAGCGATTACGACACCAGCATCATGTCCGAAGGCGGCGGGATCTTCCCGCGCAGTGCCAAAAGCATCGCCATCAGCCCGCAGATGAAAGAGCGCTTCGCCATCGAAGCCGACCGCCTGACCCCGACCGAGCTGCTGAACGCGCTGCTGAAGGCGCCGGTGGACCTGCTGTGGAACGGCGGTATCGGTACCTATGTGAAGGCCAGCAGCGAAAGCCACGCCGATGTTGGCGACAAGGCCAACGATGCACTGCGGGTCAATGGCAACGAACTGCGCTGCAAGGTGGTGGGCGAGGGCGGCAACCTGGGCATGACCCAGCTTGGCCGGGTCGAATTCGGCCTGAACGGCGGCGCCACCAATACCGACTTCATCGACAACGCCGGCGGCGTGGACTGCTCCGACCACGAGGTCAACATCAAGATCCTGCTCAACGAAGTGGTGCAGGGTGGCGACATGACCGAGAAGCAGCGCAACCAGCTGCTGGGTAGCATGACCGATGAAGTGGCCGGCCTGGTGCTGGGCAACAACTACAAGCAGACCCAGGCGCTGTCGCTGGCGGCCCGCCGTGCCCGCGAGCGGATTGCCGAATACAAGCGCCTGATGGCCGACCTGGAATCGCGTGGCAAGCTGGACCGCGCCATCGAGTTCCTGCCGTCCGAAGAACAGCTGGCCGAGCGCCTGGCCGCCGGCCAGGGCCTGACCCGCGCCGAGCTGTCGGTGCTGATCTCGTACAGCAAGATCGACCTCAAGGAGCAACTGCTCAAGTCGCTGGTGCCGGACGACGACTACCTGACCCGCGACATGGAAACCGCTTTCCCACCGTCGTTGGTCAGCAAGTTCGCCGAGGCCATGCGCCGCCATCGCCTGAAGCGCGAAATCGTCAGCACCCAGATCGCCAACGACCTGGTCAACAACATGGGCATCACCTTCGTCCAGCGCCTGAAGGAGTCGACCGGGATGAGCCCGGCCAACGTTGCAGGGGCCTATGTGATCGTGCGCGATATCTTCCACCTGCCGCACTGGTTCCGCCAGATCGAGGCACTGGACTACCAGGTGCCGGCAGAAATCCAGCTCACCCTGATGGACGAGCTGATGCGCCTGGGGCGTCGTGCCACGCGCTGGTTCTTGCGTAGTCGCCGCAACGAACAGGACGCCGGGCGCGACACCGCGCACTTCGGGCCGAAGATCGCGCAACTGGGGCTCAAGCTGGACGAGCTGCTCGAAGGCCCGACCCGCGAGCGCTGGATGGTGCGCTATCAGGGCTTCGTCGAGGCCGGTGTGCCGGAGTTGCTGGCGCGCATGGTGGCCGGTACCAGCCACCTGTATACCCTGCTGCCGATCATCGAAGCGGCCGACGTCACCGGCCATGATCCGGCGCAGGTGGCCAAGGCGTTCTTCGCCGTGGGCAGCTCGCTGGACCTGACCTGGTACCTGCAGGAAATCAGCAACCTGCCGGTGGAAAACAACTGGCAGGCGCTGGCCCGCGAGGCGTTCCGCGACGACATCGACCTTCAGCAGCGGGCGATCACCATCTCGGTACTGCAGATGGCCGATGCCCCGCAAGACATGGACGCCCGTGTGGCACTGTGGGCCGAGCAGCATCGGGTGATGGTGGAGCGCTGGCGCGCCATGCTCGACGACCTGCGCAATGCCACTGGCACCGACTATGCGATGTACGCGGTGGCCAACCGCGAGCTGGTCGACCTGGCCATGAGCGGGCAGGCGGCGGTGGTGCCGTCCTGAACACCAGGCTGAAATGAAAAAGCCCCGGCAGTGATGCCGGGGCTTTCTTGTTTTCCTGGGCTGGCCCTTTCGCGGGTAAACCCGCGAAGAGGCCGGTGCAGGCTTACTTGAACCTGCGCTCCACCCCTTTCTCGACCAGGATCTTCGCCGAAATCTCTTCCACCGAAAAATGCGTGGAATTGATGTTGGGAATGTTCTCCCTGCGGAACAGGCTCTCTACCTCGCGCACTTCGAATTCGCACTGGGCAAAGCTGGAATAGCGGCTGTTGGGCTTGCGCTCGTGGCGGATGGCGGTGAGGCGGTCGGGGTCGATGGTCAGGCCGAACAGCTTGTTGTGGTGCTTTTTCAGCACCGCCGGCAACTGCAGGCGTTCCATGTCGTCCTCGGTCAGCGGGTAGTTGGCGGCGCGGATGCCGAACTGCATGGCCATGTACAGGCAGGTAGGGGTTTTGCCGCAGCGCGACACGCCAACCAGGATAAGGTCGGCCTTGTCGTAGTAGTGGGTGCGCGCACCGTCGTCGTTATCCAAGGCGAAATTCACCGCCTCGATGCGTTCCATGTAGTTTGAGTTGCCGCCGATCGAGTGCGATTTGCCCACGGAATACGACGAATGGGCGGTCAATTCTTGCTCAAGTGGGGATAAAAACGAAGAAAAGATGTCGATCATGAAGCCATTCGACGTTGCCAGAATCTCGCGAATGTCCTGGTTGACGATGGTGTCGAAGATGATCGGGCGTACCCCGTCACGCTCGGCCGCCGCGTTGATTTGTTGGACCATGGTCCGCGCTTTGTCTGGCGAATCGATGTAGGGACGGGTGAATTTGTTGAACGGAATGCTCTCGAATTGCGCGAGCAGACTCTGGCCCAGGGTTTCGGCAGTGATACCGGTGCCGTCGGAGATGAAGAACGCGGTTCGTTTCATTTGCGATCTGGGCCTTAAGCTGATGAAGATTCTTGGATATGATAAATTCGGTTTGCCGAATGCGGCTGTCGACATTCTGCCACATTTGCAGAGCCTATTTTCCAGGTACAGGCCACAAACGCCCGGCCAAGTCACAGAAGACAGGCGGGCGCCTTTTGAGCTTTTCCAACACAGTTAGTGGAGAGATCACCTTGGTAGAGTACGTAGTTTCCCTCGATAAGCTCGGCGTCCATGATGTGGAGCATGTGGGGGGCAAGAACGCATCCCTGGGCGAGATGATCAGCAACCTTGCCGGTGCTGGTGTATCGGTGCCGGGCGGCTTTGCCACTACGGCGCAGGCGTACCGCGATTTTCTCGAACAGAGTGGTCTGAACGACAGGATTCACGCCGCGCTCGACGCACTGGACGTGGATGACATCAATGCCCTGACCAAAACCGGCGCGCAGATTCGCCAGTGGGTCATGGAAGCCGAATTCCCGGCACGCCTGGATTCGGAAATCCGTACGGCCTTCGCCGAAATGGCCGCCGGCAACGACAACATGGCCGTTGCCGTGCGCTCCTCGGCCACTGCCGAAGACCTGCCGGACGCCTCGTTTGCCGGCCAGCAGGAAACTTTCCTGAACATCCGCGGCGTCGATAACGTGATCCGCGCGGCCAAGGAAGTGTTCGCTTCGCTGTTCAATGACCGCGCCATCGCCTACCGCGTGCATCAGGGCTTCGACCACAAACTGGTCGCCCTGTCTGCCGGCGTGCAGCGCATGGTCCGCTCCGAAACCGGCACCGCTGGCGTCATGTTCACCCTCGACACCGAATCGGGCTTCCGCGACGTGGTGTTCATCACCGGCGCCTATGGCCTGGGCGAAACCGTGGTGCAGGGTGCAGTCAACCCTGACGAATTCTACGTACACAAGAACACCCTGCAGGCCGGCCGCCCGGCCATCCTGCGCCGCAACCTGGGCAGCAAGGCGATCAAGATGGTCTATGGCGAAGAAGCCAAGGCCGGCCGTTCGGTCAAGACCGTCGAAGTCGACCGTGCCGAACGCGCACGTTTCTGCCTGAGCGATGACGAGGTCAGCGAGCTGGCCAAGCAGGCCATGATCATCGAACAGCACTACCAGCGCCCGATGGACATCGAGTGGGCCAAGGACGGTGACGACGGCAAGCTGTACATCGTCCAGGCCCGCCCTGAAACGGTGAAGAGCCGCTCCAGCGCCAACGTCATGGAACGCTACCTGCTGAAAGAAAAAGGCACCGTGCTGGTCGAAGGCCGTGCCATTGGTCAGCGTATCGGCGCCGGCAAGGTTCGTGTGATCAACGACGTATCGGAAATGGACAAGGTCCAGCCGGGCGACGTGCTGGTCTCCGACATGACCGACCCGGACTGGGAGCCGGTGATGAAGCGCGCCAGCGCCATCGTCACCAACCGCGGTGGCCGTACCTGCCACGCGGCGATCATCGCCCGTGAGCTGGGTATTCCGGCGGTAGTCGGTTGCGGCAACGCCACCCAGGTACTCAAAGACGGCCAGGGCGTGACGGTATCCTGCGCCGAAGGTGACACCGGCTTCATCTTCGAAGGTGAGCTGGGCTTCGACATCAAGCAGAACTCGGTCGATGCCATGCCCGAGCTGCCGTTCAAGATCATGATGAACGTCGGCAACCCGGACCGCGCATTCGACTTCGCCCAGCTGCCCAACGCCGGTGTCGGCCTGGCGCGCCTGGAATTCATCATCAACCGCATGATCGGTGTGCACCCCAAGGCGCTGCTGAACTATGCGGGCCTGCCTGCCGACCTGAAAGACAGCGTCGACAAGCGCATCGCCGGCTACAACGACCCGGTTGGCTTCTACGTCGAGAAGCTGGTCGAGGGCATCAGCACCCTGGCGGCGGCCTTCTACCCGAAAAAGGTCATCGTGCGCCTGTCGGACTTCAAGTCCAACGAGTACGCCAACCTGATCGGAGGCAAGCTGTACGAGCCGGAAGAAGAAAACCCGATGCTGGGCTTCCGCGGTGCTTCGCGCTACATCAGCGAATCGTTCCGTGACTGCTTCGAACTCGAGTGCCGTGCGCTGAAGCGTGTGCGCAACGAAATGGGCCTGACCAACGTCGAAATCATGGTGCCGTTCGTGCGCACCTTGGGCGAAGCCAGCCAGGTTGTCGACCTGCTCGCCGAGAACGGCCTGGCCCGCGGCGACAACGGCCTGCGCGTGATCATGATGTGCGAGCTGCCGTCCAACGCCATCCTCGCCGAAGAGTTCCTGGAATACTTCGACGGCTTCTCGATCGGCTCCAACGACCTGACCCAGCTGACCCTGGGCCTGGACCGCGACTCGGGCATCATTGCCCACCTGTTCGACGAGCGTAACCCTGCGGTCAAGAAGCTGCTGGCCAACGCCATTGCCGCGTGCAACAAGGCCGGCAAGTACATCGGCATCTGCGGTCAGGGCCCATCGGACCACCCGGACCTGGCCAAGTGGCTGATGGAGCAGGGCATTGAAAGCGTGTCGCTGAACCCGGACTCGGTACTCGAAACCTGGTTCTTCCTGGCCGAAGGCCAGGGCGCGGCCTGATGCGGTAAAACGCGGGGGGGCGTCTGGCGTCCTCCCGCCTGGTTTTTTCCAGGGCGAGCTCCAGCAATGGACCCCGCCCTTTTTTGTGCACCAAGCAACCTTATGCAAAGCAGCAGCATTCTTTTCCCCGTGGCCCTGCTCAGTGCCGAGCGCCGCGGCGACCTCAGCGAAGACGTGTACCGGATCAAGGCCGGCAACGGCCCGGACCCCAGCGTCGAACTGGCCGTCACCCGGCTGGGGCTAGCCGACCAAGGCCAGGCTCAGGGCGTGCCGGTCATTCTCCTGCATGGCAGTTTTTCCAATCGGCGTTTCTGGTATTCGCCCAAAGGGGTTGGTCTGGGCGCCTACCTTGCGCGCGCCGGTTTCGATGTGTGGATCCCGGAAATGCGTGGCCACGGCCTGTCGCCGCGTAACCAGGCCTGGAAGCACAACAGTGTTGCTGCGTATGCCCGTGAAGACCTGCCACTGATCAACGCATTCGTGCGCGAACAGTCGGGCCAGGCACCGCATTGGGTGGGCCATTCTCTTGGCGGCACCACGCTGGCGGCCGCCTTGGGCGGTGGTTTCCTGGCTGCCGAGCAGGTGGCCAGCGTGGCACTGTTCGGTACACAGATCAGCCGCGTCTATTGGCCGCTGAAAGTGCCACCGCTGGCCTGGGGCGCGAAACTGCTGCTCAAGCGCTGGGGGCAGATATCGGGGCCGCGCTTCAAGCGTGGGCCGGAAGACGAGCCCATAGGCCTGGCTCTGGAGAGCATGCGCTGGCACGGTCTGTTCGGGCGTTTTGGCGACAAGAAGCACGATTGGTGGGCGGGGCTCGCAGAGGTGGATGTGCCGTTGCTGGCGGTGGCCGGTGCGGGCGACTTCCAGGACCCGGTATGGGCCTGTCGCAAGCTGTTCGAGCAGTTGGGTGGTGAGCGCAAGCAGTTCCTGCGGCTGGGGCGTGAGGAAGGCTTCGATGCCTTCGGGCATGTCGACATGCTGGTAAGCAAGGCCGCGCAGGTGCAGGTATGGCCGCTGGTGGAACGCTGGTTGCGCGACCCGCTGTTGCCGGTGCATGAGTCCACCTTGGCAGTGGAGCCGGTGCCCGCCAGCTGACTCTGCTCTGCCTGTACCGGCCTTTTCGCGGACGCGCCCGCGAAGAGGCCGGTACAGGATGAATACAAATGACTGCCCGGTCCCGGATGACTGCGACAGCCTCCACGGTGTAGCCTTGGCCGATACCCGCTTTCGTTGTGACTGACAGGAGCTTCCCATGCAGCATTACGTAACGCCCGACTTGTGTGACGCCTACCCGGACCTGGTGCAAGTGCTGGAGCCGATGTTCAGCAATTTTGGCGGCCGCGATTCGTTCGGTGGCCAGATCGTCACCATCAAATGCTTCGAGGACAACTCGCTGGTCAAGGATCAGGTCGAACTTGACGGCAAGGGCAAGGTGCTGGTGGTCGATGGTGGTGGTTCGCTGCGCCGTGCACTGCTCGGCGACATGCTGGCCGAAAAGGCCGCCAAGAATGGTTGGGAAGGCCTGGTGATCTACGGTTGCGTGCGTGACGTCGACGTGTTGATCCAGACCGATGTCGGCGTGCAGGCCCTGGCCAGCCACCCAATGAAAACCGACAAGCGCGGTATCGGCGACCTCAACGTGGTGGTGACCTTCGCCGGGGTAACATTCCGCCCGGGCGAATACGTATATGCCGACAACAATGGTGTTCTGGTATCGCCAAGCCCGCTGGAAATGCCGGAGTGATGCGCCGCACGCGCTGATGGAGCTTTGATGTTCGAGGAAGACAACGCGCAGTGGGGGCTGGTGCATGCCCTGGTGCTCGATGGCAGAGGCGGCGCGCGCTCGATTGCCCGTACCGAACTGGACGACCTGCAGCTGCAGCCGGAGCAGAGCCTGTGGCTGCACTGGGACCGCAGCCATCCGCAAACCCGCACCTGGCTGTTGCATGACAGCGGCCTGAGCGAGTTTGCCTGCGACCTGCTGTTGGAAGAAAACACCCGGCCACGCCTGCTGCCCATGGCGGACGAACAGCTGTTGCTGTTCCTGCGCGGGGTCAACCTGAACCCCGGCGCAGAGCCCGAAGACATGGTTTCGGTACGTATCTTCGCCGAGGCTCAGCGGGTCATCTCGCTGCGCCTGCGGCCGTTGCGTGCCAGCGACGAAATTCTGCAGCTGCTGGAGCAGGGCAGGGGGCCGAAATCCGCCTCTGAGCTGTTGCTGTTGATGGGTGAACTGCTGACCGAAAAGGTCCAGGGCCTGGTCAGTGACCTGTCCGAGCTGGTCGACCTGGAGGAAGAAAAGGTCGAATCCGACGAACGGTATACTCCAGAGCAAGGCAGCCTGCAGCAAATTCGCCGCCGTGCCGCCGGCTTGCGCCGCTTCCTCGCCCCACAAAGGGAGATCTACGCCCAGTTGTCGCGCAGCAAATGGAGCTGGTTCGCCGATGCCGATGCCGATTACTGGAACGAGCTGAACAACAGCCTGATCCGCTACCTCGAAGAGCTGGAACTGACCCGCGAGCGTGCCGCGCTGGTGCTGGAAAGCGAAGACCGCCGGCGTAGCGAGCGAATGAACCGCACCATGTACCGCTTCGGCATCATCACCTGCATCTTCCTGCCCATGAGCTTCATCACCGGGCTGCTGGGCATCAATGTCGGCGGCATACCCGGGGCGGATAATCCTTTGGGTTTTTTGTTCGCCTGCATCGTTGTGCTAGGGCTGGCGGTGGGGCAGTGGTGGCTATTCCGGCGGTTGCGATGGGTCTAGGCGTGCATTTTGAAACATTCGTCCCAATCGGATGTGTGACCCATTGCCGGGCTACCTCGTCTCTTGCTGATACTGCGCGAGGTGCCTATGCACGATCCGTTTGAAGAATCCCTGCGCGACCTGCTCAAAGCGTCACCCTCCGGCAATGACCGGGATGACCGGGACGATGCCGCTTGCCTGGGTCGCGTGCTGAAAACCGCCAACCGCCAAGTTGGCGCGGGCGATCTGTTCAGCCTGCTTGGCCGCTGGTGCCAGGCGCTGCTGATTGCCGTGAACAATGGCTCGGCGCATGTCGCGCCGGTGCGTCGACACTCTTCCCGCAACGCTGCCACTGGCAGCAAAGCAGATAAGGCCGATTGAATATGGAACTCGATCTCTGGACCCAGAGCCTGGTCACCGCGATGACCGCCCTTTGGACCAAGGTGGCGAACTTCATCCCTAACCTGTTCGGCGCGCTGGTCGTGGTGCTGCTCGGTTTCGTGGTGGCCAAGCTGCTCGACACGCTGCTGTCCAAGCTGCTGGCCAAGTTTGGCCTGGACCGCCTGATGGCCGGCACTGGCCTCACCAAGATGCTTGGTCGGGTTGGCATCCAAGTGCCGATCTCGACCTTGATCGGCAAGATCGTCTACTGGTTCGTGCTGCTCATCTTCCTTGTCTCGGCCGCTGAGTCGCTGGGCCTGGAACGGGTTTCGGCCACCCTCGACATGCTCGCCCTGTACCTGCCCAAGGTATTCGGCGCCGCCCTGGTGCTGCTGGCTGGCGTGCTGCTGGCACAGGTTGCCAACGGTCTGGTTCGTGGCGCCGCCGAAGGTATCGGCCTAGAGTACTCGGCGGGGCTTGGGCGTATTACCCAGGGCCTGGTGATCATTATCAGCATCTCGGTAGCCATCAGCCAGCTGGAGGTGAAAACCGACCTGCTGAACCACGTCATCGTTATTGGGCTGATTACCGTTGGTCTGGCCGTTGCGCTGGCCATGGGCCTCGGCAGCCGCGAAATCGCCGGGCAGATCCTGGCCGGTATTTATGTGCGCGAGCTGTACCAGGTAGGCCAGCAAGTGCGGATTGGAGAGGTCGAAGGGCATATCGAGGAGATCGGTACGGTGAAGACGACGCTGCTGACCGATGATGGCGAACTGGTGTCACTGTCTAACCGCGAGCTGCTTGAACAGCGTGTCAATAGCCGCTAACCGCACAAAAGCTGTTAATGTATGCCGCCGCGAAATTCGACCCACGGGGTCGGCGCGGCGACATTGACCTGACTGTCGGCCAGATTCGTTTTGAATAAAGTTCATTCGCCGCCCATGCGTTATGACCCCCGCGAGCTCACCGACGAAGAGTTGGTGGCGCGTTCGCATGAGGAGCTGTACCACGTTACCCGCGCCTATGAGGAGCTCATGCGGCGCTACCAGCGGACCCTGTTCAACGTCTGTGCGCGTTATCTGGGGAACGACCGGGACGCGGACGATGTCTGTCAGGAGGTGATGCTCAAAGTGCTGTATGGGCTGAAGAACTTCGAGGGTAAATCCAAGTTCAAGACCTGGCTCTACAGCATCACCTACAACGAGTGCATTACCCAGTACCGCAAGGAGCGCCGTAAACGTCGGTTAATGGATGCCTTGAGCCTGGACCCTGTTGAAGAGGCGTCTGAAGACAAGGCCCCGAAGCCGGAAGAAAAAGGCGGGCTGGACAAGTGGTTGGTGCATGTGAACCCGATTGACCGGGAAATTCTGGTGCTACGTTTTGTCGCAGAATTGGAATTTCAGGAAATTGCCGACATCATGCACATGGGTCTTAGCGCGACGAAAATGCGTTACAAGCGCGCGCTAGACAAGCTTCGTGAGAAATTTGCTGGCCTCGATGAAACTTAGTGGCGTGCAAATATCTCTAACGGATCGGCGAGTTCTGCTAGACTTGCCGTCGAGTTGTCCCCCTTGTTTGTGGTGGGACTGCTTAACTATCACCAGATGGGGATTTAACGGATGAAATTGAAAAACACCTTGGGCTTGGCCATTGGTTCGCTCGTAGCCGCCACCTCGATTGGCGCTATGGCACAAGGTCAAGGCGCCGTCGAGACCGAAGTTTTCTACAAGAAAGAATTCTTCGACAGCCAGCGCGACTTCAAGAACGACGGCAACCTGTTCGGCGGCTCGATCGGTTACTTCCTGACCGACGACGTTGAACTGCGTCTGGGCTACGACGAAGTGCACAACGCTCGTGGCGAAGACGGCAAGAACATCAAGGGCTCGAACACCGCCCTGGACGCCGTTTACCACTTCAACAACCCGTACGACGCTATCCGTCCGTACGTTTCCGCTGGTTTCTCGCACCAGTCGCTGGGCCAGACCGGCCGTGGCGGTCGTGACCACTCCACCTTCGCCAACGTTGGCGCTGGCGCCAAGTGGTACATCACCGACATGTTCTACGCCCGTGCCGGCGTAGAAGCTCAGTACAACATCGACCAGGGCGACACCGAGTGGGCCCCAAGCGTTGGTGTTGGCCTGAACTTCGGCGGTAGCCCGAAGCAAGCCGAAGCCGCTCCAGCTCCAGTTGCTGAAGTTTGCTCCGACTCCGACAACGACGGCGTTTGCGACAACGTCGACAAGTGCCCAGACACCCCGGCCAACGTTACCGTTGACGCCGACGGCTGCCCGGCTGTTGCCGAAGTCGTTCGTGTTGAGCTGGACGTCAAGTTCGACTTCGACAAGTCGGTCGTCAAGCCAAACAGCTACGGCGACATCAAAAACCTGGCTGACTTCATGAAGCAGTACCCACAAACCACCACCGTGGTTGAAGGTCACACTGACTCCGTGGGTCCAGACGCTTACAACCAGAAGCTGTCCGAGCGTCGTGCCAACGCTGTCAAGCAAGTCCTGACCCAGCAGTACGGCGTAGAATCCAGCCGTGTTGACTCGGTTGGCTACGGCGAAACCCGTCCGGTTGCTGACAACGCCACCGAAGAAGGCCGTGCTATCAACCGTCGCGTTGAAGCTCAGGTAGAAGCTCAGTCCAAGTAATTGGCCTGATGTTTCATGAAAAACCCGGCCTCGGCCGGGTTTTTCTTTGCCTGGGTTTTATCCGGGCTCAAAGGCTGCTCCTGTAGGGACAGGCATTCAGCCCGCGATTGCGTCCAGTCGCAGAATCTGCTGCTCCCCAACCACCTCTCCAATCACCAGCACTGCCGGGCTGCGCAAGCCAAACCCGTGCGCATCCTCGACCATTCTCCGCACGTCACTCCTGTGCGCTCGCTGTTGCGGCAATGAAGCATTCTCGATCATCGCCACCGGCATCCCTGGCGCCATGCCACCATCCAGCAAGCCCTGGCGCACCTGCTCCAGCCGCGCTACCCCCATGTACACCACCAGCGTCGTGCCGCCCTGGGCCAATGCCGCCCAGTTCAGTGCGCTGTCATCCTGGGTATGCGCGGTCACCAGCGTGACGCCCCGGCTGACACCGCGCGAAGTCAGGGAGATCCCGCACTGCGTTGCGCCGGCCAGGCCGGCGGTAATGCCGTTGACCAGCTCTACCTCGATGCCATGCCCGCGTAACCACAGCGCCTCTTCACCGCCACGGCCAAAGATGCAGGGGTCGCCGCCCTTGAGCCTCACCACGCAGCGGCCCTGTCGCGCATGGCGCAGCATCAGGCGCTGGATGAACGCCTGCGGTGTAGAGCGGCAGCCGCCGCGCTTGCCCACGGCAATCACCCGTGCTTGCGGGCAGTGCGCCAGCACCGCCGGGTTGACCAGGTCGTCGATCAGGACCACGGCGGCTTGCTGCAAAGCTCGCACAGCCTTGAGGGTGAGCAGTTCGGGGTCACCAGGGCCGGCACCCACCAACCATATTTTTGCATTCATCGAGGTGTCCTCATCGGCAAGTTGCGTCAGCCCTTGAGCAGGGTAAGCAGCAGTATCAGATTGATCAGCAACGACAGCAGGGCCAGCGTGCGCCACACTTTCACCGGCTCGCGCTCAAGCAGTGGGCGTGGTCGGCTGGGCAGTTCCTGACGGTCGCCGCGTTCGAGCAGCAGCAACCAGTGCTCGGCGGTTTCGAAGCGCTGGGCAGGGTCGACCGCCAGGGCCTGCTGCAGGTTGTGCTGCAACCATTCCGGCAGGTCGGGGCGATAGCGCGAGGCGTTGACCGGCTGGCCGAAGCGCGGGCGTTGAAAGGCTTCTATCTCGCCGTACGGGTAGTGGCCGGTCAGCAGGTGGTACAGCGTCACGCCCACTGCATACAAGTCCTGGCGCGGGCTGGGTGGCAGGCCATCGAACGCTTCCGGGGCAATGTACGAGGGCGTGCCGGGCAGCTCGTGCCGCGGGTCTTCGGACAGGCCCGGGCAATAGGCCAGGCCGAAGTCCAGCAGGCGCAGTTGACCATCGCGGCCCAGGTGCAGGTTGTCGGGCTTGATGTCGCGGTGCAGCAAGTTGCGCCGGTGCAGCACGCCAACTGCCTGTAGCAGTTGCCGAGCGACCTCCAGCCATTGCGCCAAAGGCAGCGGGCCGTGTGCGGCCAGCAGTGCCGACAGGCTTTGGCCGGGGTATTCGCGCATCACGTAATACAGGTGCTGGCGCTGGCTGGCGGCGTGCAGCTCGGGGAAGTGCCGGCCAGCGATGCGGCGCAGGAACCACTCCTCCAGCAACAGGCCTTGCGCTGCCCCCGGTTCCTGTTCGCGCGCAGCGGGCAGGGTTTTGAGCAACCACGGTTGGTTCTGGCTATCGCGCACTTGGTACAGCAGGGACTGGCGGCTGTGTGCATGCAGTTTTTCAACCTGCCAGCCGTCGATCACCTGGCCTTCACGCAGCGGGCCGGGCACTGGCCATTCTTGCAGCTGTGCCAGGGTATCGCCCAGGTTGGCTGGGCCCAGTTGCTCGACGTGCACCAGCAAGGCGCTGGCGTTGTCCTGGCTGCCGTTGAGGTGCGCGCTGGCAACCAGGGTGTCGGCGGCCAGTTGCAGATCAGGCTGCTCGCGCAGCACGGCCTGGATGTGTTGCTCGCCCAGGCTGGCCCAGACCCCGTCGCTGAGCAGCAGAAAGCACTCGCCCGGCTGCAGCTCGCCTTCCAGGTAATCCACCAGCAGGTGCTGGTCCAGGCCCAGCGCGCGTTTGAGTACGTGCTGCATGCCCGGCTGGTCCCATACATGGTCTTCGCTAAGGCACTGCAGGTTCCCATCGTGCCAGCGGTACACCCGGCAGTCGCCAACGTGGGCCAGGGTAAAGCGCCGGCCGCGCAACACCAGCGCGCTAAGGGTGGTCAGCAACGGCTGGCCGCTGCCCTGGGCACGCAACCAGCGGTTTTGCGCCAGCAACAGGCGGTCGAGGGCCTGGGCGACGCTCCAGGTGGCCGGAGTGGCGTAGTAATCCAGGGCCAGCGCCTGCAGGCTGGCTCGCGCTGCCAGGCCGCCGTCGGCGCATTGGCTGACGCCATCGGCCAGGGCGAACAGGTAGCCTTTGCTGGCGGCCAGCTCTGGCGCCGGGGTAACCAGGCGCAGGGCGTCCTGGTTTTCCGCGCGAGGCCCAGTGGCGCTGGCTTGGGCAAAGCTCAATTGCAGGCTCATCTCAGACCCGTGCTGCCGTGACTGCAGCCGAGCCCCAGGTGGTGCGCCAGCGCTGTTTCACGCCATGAAGGCCAAACCACGCCAGCAGGCCCAGGCTGGCGAACAGCCACAAGCCAAGTTGGTAGTCGCCGGTGTGCTGCTTGATGGTGCCAAGCCCGGCCGCCAGCAGGAAACCGCCAATGCCGCCGGCCATGCCGATCAGCCCGGTCATTACACCGATTTCCTGGCGAAAACGTTGCGGCACCAGCTGGAACACCGCGCCGTTGCCGGCGCCCAGGCCAAGCATGGCGCTGACGAACAGCGCCAGTGCGGCTGCGGCAGAGGGCAGGTTGAAACCAACTGCGGCGATGCAGATAGCTGCCACGCTGTACATGCCCAACAGGGTACGGATGCCGCCAAAACGGTCAGCCAGCGCGCCGCCGAGCGGGCGCATCAGGCTGCCGGCGAACACGCAAGCTGCGGTGTAATAGCCGGCGGTGATCGGGCTCAGGCCGTACTGGTCGCTGAAATAGCCGGGCAGGGCGCTGGCCAGGCCGATGAAGCCACCGAAGGTGACGCTGTAGAAGAACATGAACCACCAGCTGTCTCGGTCACCCAGGGCCTTGAGGTAGTCGGCCATGGCTTTCGGTTTGGGCCGTTGTGGGGCGTTACGCGCCAGCAGGGCGAACACCGCCAGCGCCAGTGTCAACGGGATCAGCGCAAAGCCGAACACATTGTTCCAGCCAAAGCCTGCAGCCAGCGCCGGCGCCAGCAGGGCGGCGAACACGGTGCCAGAGTTGCCGGCGCCGGCGATGCCCATGGCTTTGCCCTGGTGCTGTGGCGGGTACCACTGCGAAGCCAGTGGCAGCGACACAGCGAACGAAGCACCCGCGAACCCCAGAAACACCCCCAGCAGCAGCGCTTGTTCATAGCTGTGCACGCCCAGGTGCCAGGCTGCGGCCAGTGCGACGATAACCACCACCTGGCCGATCAGGCCGGCGGTCTTGGGTGACAGGTGGTCCACCAGCACGCCCATGGCAAAGCGCAGGATAGCCCCGGCCAGGATCGGCATGGCCACCATCAGGCCCCGTTGTTGTGCGCTCAGTTGCAGGTCGGCAGCAATCTGCACCGCCAGTGGGCCCAGCAGGTACCACACCATGAAGCTGAGGTCGAAGTACAGGAACGCGGCGAACAGCGTGGGCACATGCCCGGATTTCCAGAAGCTGGTACTCATCGAACACCTCACTCGGCAATGCAACGGAACGAAAAAGACGCCGCCACCCGCTCCACGGGGGTGGAGGGGAGAGCGACGTCTTTGTCGGGATTTAAGTGGGGCAACCGCCGTTGGCTACCGGTGATGTTTGTTCAGCAAGAGATGGGCCAAGTGTTGGCGTGCCTATGGGTTTTCAGTGCCTGTGAGGTCTCAGACCAGGCGCATTACCCCAGCATCTCGTGCATGGCAATGATCTGTTCGGCCACCTGGATCAGCTTCTGCTGCCGGCTCATGGCCTGTCGGCGCATCAAGGTGTACGCCTGCTCTTCGTTGCAATCCTTCATCTTCATCAGCAAGCCCTTGGCCTGCTCGATACGCTTGCGCTCGGCCAGTTGCTGATCGCGCGCCAGCAGCTGCGCTTTCAGTGCCTGGTCGCTTTCGAACCGGGCCATGGCCACATCCAGGATCGGCTGCAGCCGCGCCGCATGGATGCCCTCTACGATATAGGCGCTCACCCCTGCCTGTATCGCCTGACGCATCACTCCGGGGTCGTGCTCGTCAGTAAACAGCACGATGGGGCGTGGCTGGTCACGGCTGACCAGTACTACCTGCTCCATCACATCGCGGTCGGGTGAGTCGGTGTCGATCAGCACCACGTCCGGGCGCACTGTTTCGACGCAGGCGGGCAGGTCGATGGTCAGGTCTGGGGCTTCGATGACTTCGAAGCCTGCCTCGCTCAATGCTGCCTTGAGGCGGCCGAGTTTGTTCTGGGTGTCGTCGATCAGCAGGATGCGCAACATGCTGGTCTCCCTCACAGGCCGACACGGGCATTGGGCTGGTCGCCCAAGGCGTGCAGGCTGAAACTGCGGGCATAGCCGTAGGGGTCGCTGCCGTCCCAGCGGGTGCCGTCGATCAGCAGGCTGCTGCGCATCGGTAGCTCCAGGCAGGCGATGCCCAGGCTTTGCGCGGCCTCACTGTACAGCCGCAGCTGCTGGACCTGACGGGCCACGCCCAAGTAGTCGGGGTCTTCGCGCAGCAGCCCCCAGCGGCGGAACTGGGTCATGAACCACATGCCGTCGGACAGGTAGGGCAAGTTGGCCCGACCCTGGTCGAACAGGCGCAGGGCGTGCGGGTCTTGCCAATGGTTGCCCAGGCCGTCCTGATAGTGGCCGAGCAGCCGCGGTTCTATGGTGTCCAGTGGGGTATCCAGATAGGCGCTGCCACTGAGCAGTTGCGCGGTGCTGCGGCGGTTTTCCGGGCTTTGCTCGATGAACCGGCTGGCCGCGAGGATCGCCTTGATCAGCGCGCGGGCACTGTTGGGGTATTGCTCGGCAAAGGCGCGCGCGCAGGCCAGGACCTTTTCCGGGTGATCCGGCCAGATCGACTGGCTGGTGGCCAAGGTGAAGCCTTGGCCCTTGGCCACAGCGTCGGCGGCCCACGGTTCACCCGCGCAGAAACCGTCAATGCGCCCGGCCTGGATGTGTGCAGCCATCTGCGCCGGTGGCACCACTACGCTGTCGACGTCGCGCAGTGGGTGGATACCTTGGCTGGCCAGCCAGTAATACAGCCACATGGCATGGGTGCCGGTGGGGAAGGTCTGGGCGAATGTCAGGCGTGCGCCATGCTGGTGCACCAGGCGCGCCAGCGCTTCAGGGTTGGTCACGCCCTTGCGCTGCAGGGCCGGCGACAGGTTGATGGCTTGGGCGTTCTGGTTCAGCCCCATGAGCACGGCCATGTCGTAGGCGGGTACGCCACCGATGCCCAGGTGTACGGCGTAGACCAGGCCATACAGGCAATGCGCGGCGTCCAGTTCGCCGCTGACCAGCTTGTCGCGTAACCCGGCCCACGAGCCCTGGCGCTTGAGATTGAGAGTAAGGCCGTGCTGCTGGGCGAAGCCCTGGGTGGCGGCGACCACTACCGACGCGCAGTCGGTCAGGGCCATGTAACCGATGTTCAGGCTGGGCTTTTCTGGCGCGTCGCTGCCGTTGACCCAGGCCAGGGGCGTTGCTCGTAGTGCGGTGTTCACAAGGGTCCTCGCCAGTACTGATAAGGCTGTGGGTGGATTGGTGCAACCCATGTGCCAAGCGCTCCCACGATTTGCTGTCCTGCCAGGCCCGTGCTGGCTATAATCGCACCCTCACTCACCCTGAGCCTTGCCCGCCCATGTATACCCTGGCCCGCCAGCTGCTGTTCAAGCTTTCCCCGGAAACTTCCCACGACTTGTCCCTGGACCTGATCGGCGCCGGTGGCCGTCTCGGCCTCAACGGCATGCTGTGCAAGCAACCGGCGGCATTGCCGGTTTCGGTCATGGGCTTGAACTTCGCCAACCCGGTTGGCCTGGCGGCTGGCCTGGACAAGAACGGTGCGGCCATCGACGGTTTCGCCCAACTGGGTTTCGGGTTTGTCGAAATTGGCACTGTCACCCCGCGTCCGCAGCCGGGCAACCCTAAGCCGCGGCTGTTCCGTTTGCCGGAAGCCACGGCCATCATCAACCGCATGGGCTTCAACAACCTGGGCGTTGATCACCTGCTAGAGCGGGTACGTGCCGCGCGCTACAACGGGGTGCTGGGCATCAACATCGGCAAGAACTTCGACACGCCAGTCGAGCGTGCCGTCGATGACTACCTGATCTGCCTCGACAAGGTGTACACGGCTGCCAGCTACATTACGGTCAATGTCAGTTCGCCAAACACTCCGGGCCTGCGCAGCCTGCAGTTTGGCGATTCGCTCAAGCAGTTGCTCGATGCCTTGGCCGAGCGCCGCGAGCAACTGGCCGTCACCCATGGCAAGCGTGTGCCACTGGCAATCAAGATTGCCCCGGACATGAGTGATGAAGAAACCGCGCTGGTGGCCGCTGCGCTGATGGCGTCGGGCATGGATGCGGTGATCGCCACCAACACCACGCTGGGCCGTGAAGGTGTCGAAGCGCTGCCGCATGGTGGCGAAGCGGGGGGGCTGTCGGGCGCGCCGGTGCTGGCGAAGAGTACCCACATCGTCAAGGTGCTGGCAGGCGAGCTGGGTGGCAAGTTGCCGATCATTGCCGCCGGTGGCATTACCGAAGGCCGCCATGCCGCCGAAAAAATCGCTGCGGGGGCGAGCCTGGTGCAGATCTACTCGGGCTTCATTTACAAGGGGCCTGCGCTGATCCGCGAGGCGGTGGACGCTATCGCCGCCATGCCACGGGTATAATCGGCAGGCAAAAAAAGGGCCCCATCAAGGGGCCCCTGGGCCTTCGCCCGCCGCCCGGATGGGGCGTGCATGGTAAATCGAATTCAGTGTCCTCGATCAGCCAACGGCGTGATTTTCGTTGAGTCTATGGATGCCAGCGGTGCCAGTCATTCCGTCCCAGTTATCACCGCGACCTTCGCGCCAGCCGTTGATCCAGGCTTGGCGAACAGAAGGAAGATTGAACGGGCAAAGTTCGCGGGATTTGCCGGTGACCCCGTATTGGTAGCCACGTGAATATGCTCTTTCCAACGGATCACGCTTAAGTCTTCTCATAGGGTGTTGCCCTCACTTGTTGACTGTAATGTCCCGTCGGCCTCTCCGAGGCCGGGCAGAGTCTTTCTGCCGGTTTGCGCTCGCTGCCGGCGTGGCGAGCTGAAGGTGCCGCCTCGTTGCGATGCGGCCTAAGACCAGTTCTAACGAATGCGAGTCACGGTGTGAATGATCAATTTGTCATAAGCACGTAACCTTTCTGAGGGTGAAAGGATAAGTAAATAAATGCGACTCAACCTTATTTGGCGTTGAGCCCGCTATGATCGGGGTTTGCCGATCAATGATGTCATTTGGCCAGCGGTGCTCGCGGATGACAGAAATAATTTGAAATGCGACGAAGGGTCACATCTGCCCGGCAATCGCCAGAATTTCTCGTACTGCCTGATGATCTAAGCTGTCTTTGCCACTTGGCCAAGCGTGGCTCGGTCAGGCGGCCCGGCCTTTCGCGGCACGCTTTCGTGCCAAAAAGGGTCACCCGCACGTCTGCTGGAAAGGCGTGCGGGCAAACATCGCGGGGCGATGCGTTGCCTCGTCAGTCAAATAGCCCAAGGCTCTGGAATACTCATGTCGGACCGTTTCGAACTTTATCTCACCTGCCCTAAAGGCCTTGAAGGCCTGCTTGCCGAAGAGGCCAAGGGCCTTGGCCTTGAAGAGGTGCGCGAGCACACCTCGGCCATTCGCGGCGCCGCCGACATGGAAACCGCCTACCGCCTGTGCGTATGGTCTCGCCTGGCCAACCGGGTACTGTTGGTACTCAAGCGCTTCAGCATGAAGAACGCCGATGACCTTTACGATGGCGTCAATGCCGTCGACTGGGCCGACCACCTGGCAGCTGACGGCACGCTGGCGGTTGAATTCAGCGGCCATGGCTCGGGCATCGACAACACCCACTTCGGTGCGCTGAAGGTCAAGGATGCGATCGTCGACAAGCTGCGCAATCGCGAGGGCCTGCGCCCGTCGGTGGAAAAGATCGACCCGGACGTGCGCGTGCACCTGCGCCTGGACCGCGGCGAGGCCATCCTCTCCCTCGACCTGTCCGGCCACAGCCTGCACCAGCGTGGCTACCGCCTGCAGCAGGGCGCCGCGCCATTGAAAGAAAACCTGGCGGCAGCGGTGTTGATCCGTTCCGGCTGGCCGCGCATTGCCGCCGAAGGCGGCGCACTGGCCGACCCGATGTGCGGCGTGGGTACCTTCCTGGTCGAGGCGGCGATGATCGCTGCCGACATCGCCCCCAACCTCAAACGTGAACGCTGGGGCTTCAGTGCCTGGCTCGGCCACGTGCCGGCGTTGTGGCGCAAGGTGCATGACGAAGCGCAGGCCCGCGCGCAGGCTGGCCTCGCCAAGCCACCTCTGTGGATCCGTGGCTACGAGGCCGACCCGCGGCTGATCCAGCCGGGCCGCAACAACGTCGAGCGTGCCGGCCTGGGCGACTGGGTGAAGATCTACCAGGGCGAAGTCAGCACGTTCGAGCCACGCCCGGACCAGAACCAGAAAGGCCTGGTCATCAGTAACCCGCCCTACGGCGAGCGTCTGGGTGACGAGGCCAGCCTGCTGTACCTCTACCAGAACCTCGGCGAGCGCCTGCGCCAGGCTTGCATGGGCTGGGAGGCGGCGGTGTTCACCGGCGCACCGCAGCTGGGCAAGCGCATGGGTATTCGCAGCCACAAGCAATACGCGTTCTGGAACGGCGCCTTGCCGTGCAAGCTGTTGCTGTTCAAGGTCCAGCCTGACCAGTTCGTCACTGGCGAACGCCGTGAGGCGCAGCCTGAAGGCACCGAAGTCCGCCAGCAGGCCCCGCAGGCCAGCGAGCCGGCGCGGCTGTCGGAAGGGGCGCAGATGTTTGCCAATCGCCTGCAGAAAAACCTCAAGCAACTGGGCAAGTGGGCCCGTCGCGAGCAGATCGACTGCTACCGCCTGTACGATGCCGACATGCCCGAATATGCCCTGGCGGTCGACCTGTACCAGGACTGGGTCCATGTGCAGGAGTACGCTGCGCCACGTTCGATCGACCCGGACAAGGCCCAGGCCCGCCTGCTCGATGCGCTGGCGGCTATCCCGCAGGCGCTGGGCATTTCGCCGCAACGTGTGGTGCTCAAACGACGCGAGCGCCAGAGCGGCACGCGCCAGTATGAGCGCCAGGCGACCGAGGGCCGTTTCCAGGAGGTCAACGAAGGTGGCGTCAAGTTGCTGGTCAACCTTACCGACTACCTCGATACAGGGCTGTTCCTCGACCACCGCCCGATGCGCATGCGCATTCAGCGCGAAGCGGCCGGCAAGCGCTTCCTCAACTTGTTCTGCTACACCGCCACGGCCACCGTGCATGCGGCCAAGGGCGGTGCGCGCAGCACCACCAGTGTCGACTTGTCGAAAACCTACCTGGACTGGGCACGGCGCAACCTGGCGCTCAATGGCTACTCCGAGCGCAACCGCCTTGAGCAGAGCGATGTGATGGCCTGGCTGGAAGGCAACCGCGACAGCTACGACCTGATCTTCATCGACCCGCCAACCTTCTCCAACTCCAAACGCATGGAAGGCGTGTTCGACGTGCAGCGTGACCATGTGCAACTGTTGGACCTGGCCATGGCCCGCCTGGCACCGGGCGGCGTGCTGTATTTCTCCAACAACTTCCGCAAGTTCCAGTTGGACGAGCATCTGATGGCACGTTATGCCGTGGAGGAAATCACCGCCCAGACGCTGGACCCGGACTTTGCCCGTAACAACCGGATCCACCGCGCCTGGCGCCTGCAATTGCGTTGAGCCGACGAGGTACATTGCGCGGCTAATGGCCAATAGCTATAACTGAGGGCAGGGCAAGATAATCCGCAGGACGCTGACGTGACGAGATGGGTGTATGTCAAAGTATGGCGTGCGTGCGCGGTTGCTTGGCCTGTGCACAGAGGCGGTGTCCGCCTGGGCGGTGGCACTGGTGGCCTTGGTGGCGGGCGGCCTGTTGACGGCCGCCCTGGCGCTTGCCGCGCAGACGTTCTACAAGCAGCAGTTGCGCCAGCGTTTCGAGTTGCTGGCCAGCGAACGCTCCAGCCGCATTGCCGAGCGCTTCGATGAACAAGAGCAACGCCTGGACGGCCTGCGGCGTTTCTTCAGTTTTTCCAACGAAGTTACCCTGCATGAATTTGACGGTTACGCCCGGCCGTTGCTGCAGCGCACCCTGGCCTACGCTTGGGCACCACGCGTCGAAGCCGCGCAGCGCGCCGAGTTCGAGCGCCACGCCAGTGAGCACTCGGGCCCAGGCTATGTGATCCGAGACCAGGACGCACAAGGCCAGTGGCGCCCCGCGCCGCCGCGCGACCATTACTTTCCGGTGCTGTATACCCAATCCGGTGAAATGCCGGGGCTGCCCTATGGGCTGGACCTTGCCGGACAGGGGGCACCCCAGGCAGCACTGGCGCGGGCGCTCGGGCCTGGCAGCATGGCCGTGTCCGAACCCTTGGCCATGTACGATATCCCTTCGTACGCGCGCGGCCTGCTGATGGTGGCGCCGGTGTTTTCCGATGCCAACCCCCAAGGCGCGGCAGCAGGTTATGTGATGGCCTTGCTGAGCATGCGCGAGCTGGTCAGCGACGCTCGACCGGTAGCGGCCGATGACAACCTGGTCGTGCGCATCACCGACCCGTCTGGGTTGCAAGGCCCCGAAGTGATGTTCGATTCGCAGAATCCGGTCGCCTCCCTGGCGCTGGCCAGCAACCAGGTACTGCACCTGGCCGATCACCATTTCCAGCTGAGCATTTTGCCGAGCCAGGCGTTCGTGCAGGCCAACCGTTCCTCGGCGGTGCTGGCGGTGAGTTTGTTGGGCGGGTTGTTGAGCCTGCTGCTCAGCGTGCTGCTCTATAGCCTGTTCAGCCAGCGTCAGCGCGCCCTGGCCTTGGTCGAGCAGCGAACTGCCGAGTTGCAGGTCAGCGAGCAGTCGTTGCGCGGCACCCACAACCAGCTGCGCAGTGTGCTGGATGCCGCAACCCAGGTGGCGATCATCGCCACCAACCTCAAGGGGATTATCAGCACCTTCAATGCCGGTGCTGAACGCATGCTCGGTTACCCGGCCAGCGAAGCGATCGGGCAGTTGCGCCTTGAGGATTTGGTGCTGCCCGAGGAGCTGAACCTGCGTGCCCATGCGTTGAGCTTGCGCTTTGGTCGCCCGATTGCTGGCGGCCAGGCAATGTTCGCCGAAACGGTGCAGGAGCACGGCGCAGAGCCCGGTGAGTGGACCTTGCTACGTGCCGATGGCAGCCAGCTGTTGGCCAACATGCTGGTTACCGCCATGCTCGACGAGCAGGGTTTGTGGGTTGGCTACCTGGCCATCTGTATTGATGTCACCGAGCGGCGTCGGGTGCATGAGGCGCTGGCGGCGCGTGACCGGTTGCTGGAAAAGCTCAGCGCCGAGGTGCCAGGCGGCATCTACCAATACCGCCTGGATGCCAACGGCCATTCGTGCTTCCCGTATGCCAGCATGGGCCTGTATGACATCTACGAGGTTGATCTGCAGCAGTTGCGCGAGGATGCCACGGTGGTGTTCGAGCGCATCCACCCCGATGACCTGGAGCGTGTGCGCCGTTCGGTGCGCTACTCGGCCGAACACCTGTCACCCTGGCGCGAGGAGTATCGGGTCTGCCTGCCTCGGGCCGGATTGCGCTGGGTGCGTGGTGAGGCGACGCCGGAAGTGGGTGAGCAGGGCTGTACCTTGTGGCATGGCTACCTGACGGACATTTCCGACCTCAAGGGTGTGGAAGAAGAGCTGCGGGCGCTGTCGGTTACCGATTCGCTGACCGGCATCCACAACCGCCGTTACTTTCAGGAGCGGCTCAAGGTCGAACTGGAGCGGGCCCAGCGCGATGGCCTGGCGCTGGCGGTGATCATGCTCGACATCGATCACTTCAAGCGCATCAACGACCGTTTCGGCCATGCGGTCGGCGATCGGGTGTTGCGTAGCCTGTGCCAGCGCATCGGCCAACGTTTGCGGCGTACCGATGTGTTCTGCCGCTTGGGCGGGGAGGAATTCATGGTGCTGTGCCCGGGCAGCGATGCCGAGCAGGCGCGGCTGCTGGCGCTCGAGCTGTGGCAAGGCGTACGCAATATGCCGGTGGAGGGCGTGGGCAGGGTAACCGCGAGTTTTGGGGTGGCGGGATGGCGACCAGAGGAGGGTGCCGATGCCTTGCTGTTGCGTGCCGATGCAGGGGTGTATGCGGCCAAGCAGGCCGGGCGGGACCGGGTGGAAGGGGAGTCGGCCTGATAGCTGTTAGGTGTCAATGCCGGCCCTTTCGCGGCTATAGCCGCGAAAGGGCCGGTACCGACCAACCCATCAGTTGGCCGCTGTGCTGCCAGCCAGCTTCGGCTGGCGATACAGGTCCAGCAACACCTGGTCCAGCACCTGCGAGGCGCCCCACGGTTTTGGGTCGTTGAGGATCGCCGCCACCGCCCAGGTATGGCCGTTGCTGTCGCGGCTGAAACCGGCAATCGCCCGTACGGTGTTCAGCGTACCGGTCTTGATGTGCCCTTCACCGGTCATGGCGGTGCGCTTCAAGCGCTTGCGCATGGTGCCGTCCATGCCCACCAGCGGCATCGAGCTCATGAACTCGGCAGCGTAAGGGCTCTTCCAGGCAGCCTGCAGCATGGCAGCCATTTCCCGGGTACTGACCCGTTCGGCACGCGACAGGCCAGAGCCGTTTTCCATTACCAGGTGCGGCGCGGTAATACCCTTTTTGGCCAGCCATTGGCGCACCACGCGCTGGGCGGCGCGGGCGTCGTCGCCATCGACATCGGTGCGGAACTGCGCGCCAAGGCTCAGGAACAGCTGCTGGGCCATGGTGTTGTTGCTGTATTTGTTGATGTCGCGGATCACCTCCACCAGGTCTGGCGAGAAGGCGCGGGCCAGCAAGCGAGCGCTTTTGGGAACATTCTCGATGCGGTCGCCACCCTGAATGCTGCCACCCAGTTCGTTCCAGATCGCGCGCACGGCACCGGCGGCGTAAGTCGGATGATCGAGCAGCGAAAGGTAAGTCTGCGAGTTGCAGCCGTCACCCAACTGGCCGCTGACCGTCACGCTGATGCCGTCGGCCTGGGGCACCGGGTTGTAGCGCACATCACCGGTGCACTGTTTCGATGCCACGGCCTTGACCTGGTTGTCGATACGGATGCTGGCAATCGGTGGTTCCACTGCGATGGTAACTTTGCCGCCGTCGTTACGGGCGACGAAGCGCAGGGCCTTGAGGTTGACCAGCAGCGAGTCGGGCTTGACCAGGAACGGCTTGTTTTCATCGCCGCCGTCGTCGTTGAACTGCGGCAGGTTGGGCTGCACGAAGTGGCTGCGGTCCAGCACCAGGTCACCGGTGACGGTGCGCACGCCATTGGCGCGCAGGTCACGCATCAGCAACCACAGCTTTTCCATGTTCAGTTTGGGGTCCCCGCCACCTTTGAGGTACAGGTTACCGTTGAGCACCCCGTTGCTCAGGGTGCCGTCCGTATAGAACTCGGTTTTCCACTGAAAGGTCGGGCCCAGCAGCTCGAGGGCGGCGTAAGTGGTGACCAGTTTCATGGTCGAGGCCGGGTTCACCGAAACATCGGCATTGAACACGGTCGGGGTTCCGGGGCCGTCCAGCGGCAGCATCACCAGCGACAGCGCAGTGTCCTGCAGCTTGTTGGCCTTGAGTGCCTGCTGCACTTTGGCAGGCAGGGTGGTATTGACGGCGGCGGCGTGGCTGGGCAAGGCAATTGGCAACAGCAAGCCGGCGAGAAAGAGGGGACGAAGCGTTTTGATCATAGTGAGTAAATACCCTGCGGCGAGGGAAAAGGGCTTTGGGGCTGTAAGAGATGATGGCCCCACGACGTAAAGAATACGCATTATGCCCCAAGCGCAGCGTCGATGCGCCACGTTCGACGGAAAAGCATCGCCAATAAAAAGGCCACCTCGGGGGGTGGCCTTTTCAGCAATCAACCTTTCAGCACGAAGCTGACAAGTCTCACTCAGCCTTGTTGATCGGCTTTTCCGGGTACCAGGCGTCCAGCAGCGGGCTGACTTCGATCTTGGTCAGTTCGCTACGGCCTTTGAGCCAGGCTTCAACGGCAGCACGCTGTTCTTCGCTGACCGAGCCACGTTTGACCGAGCAAACCAGGCCGAAATCGTCACCGCCTACATAATCCAGGCCGTTGGCGTCCATGGCTTCTTCCAGGAACGCGTCGAGGAAAGCATCGATTGCCTGGTCATCCAGATCTTCCTTGAATTCCAGGTTCAGCTCGAAGCCCAATTCCTGAAACTCGTCGACACACAGCTTCTTGCGCAGACGACGGGAGCGGTTTGTGGCCATGAAACAATCCTCTTAGGTAATAACGCCGCGCAGTCTACCAGTTAACACGCTTGGCTGCCTGCCTGAGTATCTGTGCTTGTGGCCAACTCCTTGGTCAGCGCACGTTCCACGCGGCACATATGCCGTGCCAGTGCCTGGCGCCGCAAGCGCACCTGGGCAGTGGGCAAACCAGCGGCTTCAAGCGCTTCGCAGGCCGCCATCAGGTAAGGGGCTTTCAGCATGCGCGCGGCGCTCAGCACCTTGTGGGCATGCTCGGTGATCGCGCCGCTGTCATGTTGCGGATGCAGCATCATCAAGCTGGCGAGGTCGGCCTGCAGGCTCTGCTGCAAGGCCAGCAGGAAGCGCTGGCGCTCGAGTGGGTCAGGCCCTACCACGGCGGCCAGGCCGTCCAGCTGGTACAGCTTGCGTCGGGGGCGGTGTTGGCGGCGAGGGCGAATACCCGCCAGTCGCTGGCTGAGGGTGCTCAAGCTGATGGGCTTGAGCAGGCAGTCGTCCATGCCTGCGCTCAGGCACTTGCGGCGTACTTCCGGCTGTGCGTTGGCGGTATAGCCAAGGATGGTGCAGCGTGGCCGCTTGCCATGGCGTTCTTCGGTACGCACGGCCGTCGCCAGTTGGTAACCGTTCATGTGCGGCATGTTGCAGTCGAGTACCACGACATCGAATTCGCCCGCTCGCCAGGTGGCCAGGCCCTCGCGGCCATCGCGGGCGCTGCTGTGTTCCAGGCCCAGGTAGGCAAGCTGTTGCGCCATCAACTGCAGGTTGGCCGGGTGATCATCGATCACCAGCACGTTCAGCCGTGGGTCGGGGACATCGAGGTGCTCGGGCAACGGTGCCGGCAGCACGGCGCCATCGACCCGTAGCAATGGCATCTTCAGCCGCACCTGGGTGCCGACATCTTCCAGGCTCTTGATGGACAGGTTGGCGCCCATCATGTCGCACAGGTTGCGGCAGATGGCCAGGCCCAGCCCGGTACCTGCACGGGCGCCCTGGCTGTGCGGGTTGGCCTGAATGAACGGGTTGAACAGGCGCTGCAGGTCGTCGGCGTGGATGCCGATGCCACTGTCGCGCACTTCAAGCTCCAGCGTTGCTGGCGTGTCAGCGCCCTCGTTCAGCAGGTCGACGCAAATACGCACCTGGCCGTGCTCGGTGAACTTTATGGCGTTGCTCACCAGGTTGGACAGCACCTGCTTGAAGCGCAGGGGGTCAAGCAGAACGTGGCAACGTGCGGCCGGCGCGATCATCACTTCCAGGGCCAAGCCTTTTTGCCGCGCCTGGCCATCGAAAATGCGCCCCACCGATTCGATCAAGGCCGCCAGGTCGACCGCCTCCGGGGCCAGGGACAAGTGCCCGGACTCGATCCGTACGATATCCAGAATATCGCCGATAAGGCCCAGCAGGTCCTTGGCCGAATGGTGTGCCAGTTCCAGCGCGCTGCGGTCCACCCGGCCCTGGTCGGCACGCTTGACTGCCAGCTCGAGCATGCCGATGACGGCGTTCATCGGGGTACGAATTTCGTGGCTGATGGTGGCCAGAAACGTGCTTTTGGCGCGGTTGGCATCGTCCGCCTGCTGCTTGGCCTGGCGCAGATCCATGACCAGTTGGCGGCGATCGCTGATGTCTATCCAGCCGCCGATGATGCCCTGCACTTCACCCAGGGAGTCGCGGTACGGCAAGATCCAGTGGTAGATGGTCAGTTCCCGACCCTTGATCCGTAGTGGACGGTCCTTGATCAGCGGTGAGCCCGCGGCCATGACTTCCAGGTGATCAGCCTGGATCTGCCGAGTCTGCTCGCTATCGGCGAACAGGCTGCAGTCCAGCTGTTTGCCGATAACCTGATCAGAGCTGGCCTGCACGGCTTCGAGGTAGCTGTAGTTACAACTTTTCAGGCACCCCTCGCGGTCACGCACATACATCGGGTGGGGGGTGCCGTTAAGCAGGGCACGCATGAATGCCAGCTGGTCGTTCAGCGCACGCTCGGCATGCTGACGCTGGCGAATCTGCAGGCGCAGGCGAGCGTTCCAGAGCAAGGCCAGCAGCAGAAGCAGGGCCGTGCCCAGCACCACCTGCAGGGCAAGCTGGCTATAGTCCCTGACGTTGTTATCTTCATGTCGGCCAAAGCCGCTCCAGCGGTTGTTGATTACCCCCAGCTCCTCCGGTGAGATGCTCAGCAGGGCCTTGTCGAGGATCGACACCAACGCAGGTGACTGGGCAGTGGTGGCCATCGCGAAATTGGCCGGTTCGCTACCGATCGAGGTGCGGATCACCAGTTCGGGGTTGCTGGCCAAGGCGTGGTTAGCATCTATCAGGGTGGTGATTACCGCATCTACGGCACCGCTGTTGAGTAACGCCATCGAGTAGAACGCGCTTTCGGTCTCGACCCAGCCGACCTGCGGATAGTGCCGCGACAGCATGGCGTCCATGGCGCTGTAGCGGGCGATGGCGATGCGATGACCTTGCAGTTGATCCAGCGAATTGAAGGCCGGATTGTCCTTGCAACTGACCAGCACATAGGTGCTTTCCAGGTAGGGACGGCTTAGTTGGAGGTTGTCCTCGCCCGCCTCCGTGGTAGCCAATGCAGCAATCACATCCGCCCGGCCATCCTTCAGGCGAGCGATCATGTCGGCGATGCCGCTGGCGCGCTGTACTTCGAAACGCAAACCAGTGCGCAGGCGAATGAGCTCCAGCAGGTCGGCGGTGATGCCGCGAAAATGCCCCGCGTCGTCGAAATAGGATAGCGGGGCAGCTGTGTCGTCGATGACCACACGCATCACCGGGTGATCCTGCAACCATTGTTCCTCGCTTTCGCTCAACTGCAGGTTGCGGTCGGTCAACAGTAGGTCGCTGCCGGCGCTCCAGCGTTTGAAGATGCTGGCGCGCAGGGCTGGGGGCTGGTTGTCGAGGACGGCGTTCACCAGTTCCAACAGCAGGGTATCCTGTTGGCGCAGGGCAAAGCCGAAGCCGATGGCCTCATGCTTGCTGAAGTTGGCCATGCGCAGACGTGGCAGGTGGCCGCGGTTGAGCAGGTAGTGCGTGGAGATGGTGTCACCGATGAACACGTCGGCCTGGCCGAACGCAACGGCGTTCAATGCCTGGCTGGAAGAACCAAAGGCCAGCAGCTCTGCCTTGGGGTAGGCGCTGAGCACTTCCTGTCTGGGCAGGTAGTGGTAGAGCATGCCCAGGCGCATGCCGGTCAGGTCCAGGTCCAGCGCCCAGTTTTCGTCTTCACGCGTTACCAGTACCGGTTGATCGATGGCATAGGGGTGTGACAGCGCCAGGGCGTCATTGTCCGCCTCGTACCCATTGGCACTGCCCAGCAGGTCGATATCGCCGTTTCTGAGCGCCTCTACCGCAGCCTGTCGGCTGGAGAAGCGCAGCACCCGTACCGGCAACTGCAGGGCCTTGCCGATCAGGCTGGCGTAGTCGGCGGTCAGGCCCTGGTAATCATGGCCGCCACTGGTGATGTCAAACGGCGGATAGTCGGGGGCCGAGGTACCCAGCACCAGTTCCTGACGACCTTCCAGCCATTGCCGTTGTTCGGTCGTGAGCCGGGGCTGAGCCGGGGCGGACGATGTGCGTGCCAGCAACGTAAAGGACGAGGCTTCAAGATGGGCAGCCTGTGTCCCACCGCTGAACAGCAGCAGCGCGAGCAACAGGCGGGCGAGCGCGCAGGTCATGACCACTCTCAGACCAGCGCATTGCGCTTGGCCATTTCGATCAAGTCGACCAGCGTGTTGACCTGTAGCTTGTGCATGAGGCGCTTCTTGTAGGTGCTGACGGTCTTGCTGCTGAGAAACATGCCCTTGGCAATTTCCTTGTTGCTGCGGCCTTGAGCGAAAAGTTGCAGTACCATCAATTCACGGTCATTTACCTGGCGAAAAAGTTGCAAGTCGGTATCGATCACCTGGTTGTGCTTAATGGCCTGGCTGGGGAAATAGTTATAACCGGCCAGTACGGCTTTGATAGCACTGAGCAGTTCACTCAGGTCTTCCTGCTTGCACACGTAACCTGCGGCACCCGAGTGCATGCAGCGTACGGCAAACAATGCCGGGGATTGTGCAGTCAATACCAGCACCTTCAAGGGCAGGGCCATGGACTGAAACCGGGAAAGCACCTCCAGGCCGTCTAGCTTGGGAATGCTGATGTCGAGGATGACCAGATCGGGGTTGCTCTCGCGGATCATCTGCATGGCGTCTACGCCATTGTCCGACTCGCCGACAATTTTGTAGTTCTGGTTTTCCAACAGCATACGGACGGCCAGGCGGATGACCGGGTGGTCGTCAACAATAAATATGGAGTGCATGTTCAACTTCCCTGCGGTCGATTGACGGTGACAGGTGGCACCTTATCGCAGTTGGAAGTCGTCTGGCATGGGAGGAAGGGCTGTTAGCGCCATATGGGAAATGGCTTACAAGATAAAACAAAACGGGCTACGAAATAGGCATGCTTAACGCAATGTCAAAGCGCACTTAGTAACTTTTCATTGATATTTATACGTGGTGTTTAGTTTTCAGCCAGCATGCGTAGGAAGTTTCCTGCAACACGCGGAGCAGCGCTGGGCCGAGCCCAGGCTGCACCGACGTGGTTCAGGTCGGGCTGGAGCGCCCGGTCATTTCCCGCGCCATTTCACTGGCGTAGCTGTCGGTCATGCCGGCGATAAAGTCGATCATGCGCAGGAAGGCGCTGTGCAACGAGGCGTGCGGGTCTGGTGCGTTGTTGCCGATCAGGTCCAGCACCCGGCGGCTCTTGAACGATGGCGTGCGCCCTCCGTGCTGTTCGAGTGCCGCACCGCAGAAGGTGTTCAGCAGTATTTCCAGGGTGGTGTAGGCGCCGATTTCGTGCAGGGTCTTACGCTTGTCCTGGAAGATTTTGTTGCGTGCCATGTCCTTGGCCTGCAGCACGCAGCGCTTGGCCGGGCCGTGCATATGCTCGACCAGGTCACCCGGCAGTCGCCCGGCCAGCAACGCCTGCTGCTGTTCGACGAAGGCGTGGGCGGCGGCGTTGGTCAGGTGTTCGATGGCCTTGCCGCGCAGGATTGCCAGCTTGCGTCTGCGGGAGTCGCGCGGGCCGAGCTGGCGGTAGGTTTCCGGCAGGTCTTCGCCGACCAGGTCGAGCAACAGCGCTTCGACTTCGGCGTATTGCAGCAGCTCCATTTCCAGGCCGTCTTCCAGGTCGATCAGCGCGTAACAGATGTCATCGGCAGCTTCCATCAGGTAAACCAGTGGGTGGCGCGCCCAGCGCTGGTGCTCCAGTTGGGGCAGGCCGAGCTTGCGGGCTATCTGCTCGAGCAGGGGTAGTTCGCTCTGGTAGCTGCCGAACTTGTGCTTCTTGTAGCCCAGGGCGTCGGCATGGCGGGCGCTCCAGGGGTACTTGAGGTAGGTGCCGAGGGTGGCATAGGTCAGCCGGGTGCCCCCGTCGAACTGGTGATACTCCAGTTGGGTGAGCACGCGAAAGCCTTGGGCGTTGCCTTCGAAGTTGAGGAAGTCGGCTCGCTCGTCGTCGCTCATGTCGTCCAGCCAGCCACGCCCGGCGGCCTGCTGGAACCAGTGGCGAATGGCGTCTTCGCCGGAGTGGCCGAAGGGCGGGTTGCCGATGTCGTGGGCCAGGCAGGCCGACTGCACGATCATCCCCAGGTCACTGGGGGCGCACCAGTCCGGCAGGCTGTCGCGCAGGGTTTCGCCGACGCGCATGCCCAGCGAGCGACCCACGCAGCTGACTTCCAGCGAATGGGTCAGGCGCGTGTGGATATGGTCGTTGCTGGAAACCGGGTGCACCTGGGTCTTGCGCCCGAGGCGGCGAAAGGCACCAGAGAAGATGATGCGGTCGTGGTCTTTGTGGAAGGGGCTGCGCCCGAGTTCATCGGCGCTGTACAGGGCTTTGCCCAGGCGTTCGCGGGTAAGCAGGGTGTGCCAGTCCAAGGCGCGGTCTCCGGTCGTTCGAAGCCAGCAGCATAGCCTGTAGGGGCAGCACAAGGCAGCTCCTGCAGGCTGCGCGCGTGTTCAGGGGCGGCGGTTGCCTTGCAGGTACAGGCGTACCAGCGGCAGCAGGCTGGTGCCCAACCGTACCAGGCGCGTCAGGTTGCCGCTGCGCACGCCTTTACCCGTGAGGAAGCCCAGCGCTACCACGGCGCCGATGCCCCACAGGGGCGCATGCTTGATTCCCAGGCCATCTTGCAGCGAGCTGCCCATGCCGCGTACGCGGCGCAGCGGCTCAAGCAACTGCCCGGACTCGTGGCGAATTTCCTGGCGGTGCATCTCCATGCGCAGGCGCAACAGCGCCTTGCGCAGTTCTCGCGGGTTACGCGTGTTCGGCAGTTCTGGCAGGCTCATGGCAACAGGCGCTCCCGGTCCTTGGCAAGTTCTTCGAGGGTGGCGCCGAAGGGCGATGACTCGTCGAACACCGCCGCCTTAAGGCGTACACCGCAGTACAGCGCAGCAATGCCATAGAACACGCACAGGCCGATGATCCCGGCCAGTCGATAGCTGTCCCACAGCAGCACCAGCAGCAGCCCGGACAGTGCGGTCAGCAGCAGCAGGGCGAACACCAGGCCCAGCCCGGCGAACAGCAGCAGGCGCAAGGTCCGGCCTTTCTGCTCCTGCAGCTCGATGCCGAACAGCTCGATGTGGCTGTGCAGCAGTCCCAGCGCGGCCGCGCCCAGGCGCCTGCCCGAGGCGCCGGAAGCGTTGGCTTCATTCTCCATGGGAACCCCTTAGCGCCGGTTGGCCAGCAGGCCGATCAACAGGCCGACGCCGGCCGCGATGCCGATCGCCTGCCACGGGTTTTCCTGTACGTACTGCTCGGCGCTGCCCAGCGCCGCCTGGCCGCGATCACGCACCGAGTCCTGGGTCAGTTGCAGGGTTTCGCGGGCCTGGGCCAGACGGTCGTGAATCTGTTCGCGCAATTCGTCGGCCTGGTCTCCGGCCAGGTTGGCGGTGTCCGCCAGCAGCTTCTCGGTGTCGCGCACCAAGGCCTGGAAGTCAGCCATCAATATCTCTTGTGCAGTCTTTGCCGATTTGCTGGCCATGGGTCTCTCCCTGTCGATGAGTGTTGGTAGTTCGAGTAACAGCACGCGTGGAAGGTTCAAGTGCCGGTGCTGGTATGGGCCTTGCTAAGCCTTTGCCACGTTGCGGGGCGCCTCTGGCGGGTTTTGCGCCGTTTCAGGGCGCCATACGCAGCGAATACCGATAAACCTTAACCCAATCCACGACAAACCCAAGAAAAAACCACGCAGGCTTCGCCCGGCTCACCGAAGCAGGGCAGGGGGCTGGCACCGATTCGGTGCAGGGATGCAGGTTCTTGAACTGTCCTGGTGCCTTTTCAGCAGGTCTGCCTATTTCATGGAAAACATGCACAGCGCGATGGACTCCCTGGTCCACGGTTCCAACACCCTGTTCATACTCATGGGCGCCATTCTGGTGCTGGCCATGCATGCCGGCTTCGCGTTCCTCGAAGTGGGCACGGTGCGCCACAAGAACCAGGTCAACGCCTTGTCGAAGATCCTCAGCGACTTTGCCATTTCAGCGCTGGTGTACTTCTTTATAGGCTACTGGATCGCTTATGGGGTCAACTTCCTCCAGCCAGCGGCGACCCTGGCTGCCGACCATGGCTATGCGCTGGTCAAGTGCTTCTTCCTGCTCACCTTCGCGGCGGCGATCCCGGCGATCATCTCGGGTGGTATCGCCGAGCGGGCGCGCTTCGTTCCGCAGCTGTGTGCCACGGCGTTGATCGTGGCGTTCGTCTACCCGTTCTTCGAGGGTGTGGTATGGAACGGTAACCTGGGCGTGCAGGCCTGGCTGCAAGCACGCTTCGGCGCGCCGTTCCATGACTTTGCCGGCTCTGTGGTGGTGCATGCCATGGGCGGCTGGCTGGCGCTGGCGGCGGTGCTGTTGCTGGGTGCGCGCCGTGGGCGCTACCGCGATGGGCGGCTGGTGGCGTTTGCGCCGTCGAGCATTCCTTTCCTGGCACTGGGCTCGTGGATCCTGATCATCGGCTGGTTCGGCTTCAACGTCATGAGCGCCCAGACCTTGCAGGGTGTCAGCGGCCTGGTGGCGATCAACTCGCTGATGGCCATGGTCGGCGGCACACTGTCGGCCCTGCTGGCCGGGCGCAACGACCCGGGCTTCCTGCACAACGGGCCGCTGGCCGGGCTGGTGGCAATTTGCGCCGGCTCCGACCTGATGCACCCGATTGGCGCACTGGCCACTGGTCTGGTGGCGGGTGCACTGTTCGTCTGGACCTTCACCGCAGCGCAGAACCGCTGGAAGATCGACGACGTACTCGGCGTGTGGCCATTGCACGGCTTGTGCGGTGTGTGGGGTGGCATTGCCTGCGGCATCTTCGGCCAGGTGGCGTTGGGCGGCATGGGGGGTGTCAGCCTGGTCAGCCAACTGCTGGGCAGCCTGATGGGCGTGCTGGTGGCCTTGGTCGGTGGCTTTGCCGTGTACGGGGCAATTCGTGCGCTGCACGGCCTGCGCTTGAGCCATGAGCAGGAGTTCCAGGGCGCGGACTTGTCGTTGCACCGTATTGGCGCCACCAGCCAGGATTGAGCCAGGTCAGGTGCATGACGGGCGCGACAGACCTAGAATAGGTTTCTCTGCATGCCAAACCGGGATCTGCTCCATGCTGCCTGAATGCCAACTGTTCGGCACCCTCGGCTGCCACCTGTGCGAAGTGGCCGAGGCTGTGCTGATGCCTTTCGTCGATCACGGCCTGCTGGTGGAACTGGTCGACATCGCCGAGAGCGAGTCCTTGTTCGAGCGCTATGGCTTGATCATTCCGGTGCTGCGGCGCTGCGACAACAGCGCCGAGTTGCACTGGCCGTTCGATGCCGAACAGGTGGTGGCCTTTCTTGGGCAATGAAGGCCGCAGAGGAGTTGCAACCCTGCTCCATGGTCTGTGAAGCGAGCTGATGATCAGGTTCCGGCGCACTGGCGCCCAGACCTTCTCCATCATCGGAATCGCTCGCCATGTTGATCACTCCCCATTTCACCTTCGATGAAATGACCGTTTCCCAGCTCGCCGCCAGGGACGGATTCGATAACACCCCACCCCCTGAAGCCAGGGCCAACCTGCTGTTGCTGTGCTGTGCGCTGGAACAGGTACGTGCACTGTTCGACGCGCCCATCATTGTCAGCAGCGGCTATCGCAGCGAAAAGGTCAACCGGCTGATCGGCGGTGCCGTGAGCAGCCAGCATGTGCAAGGGCTGGCGGCGGACTTCACGGTGGTCGAGGTCAGCCCGCGTGAGACCGTGCGGCGGATCAGCGAAAGTGGCGTGCCCTTCGATCAACTCATTCTGGAATTCGACAAATGGGTGCATCTGTCAGTGGCGCGAGACACGCCGCGTAGACAGGTGCTGACCATACGCAAAGGGAGCGGCTACCTGGCGGGGCTGCAATGAAGCGCATTGACGGCAGCAAGGGTATGTTCGTATGCTGTATATAAATACAGTATTGAGGTGAAGCCATGCTCAACGTCGAGCAACTCAAGTACAGCGTCAACCGCATGCCCGTGGAGCGGGTGGCCGACGCCGTTCTGGAACTGCGCCTCGAAGGCCTGGTGACCGACGACCGCACGCCGTTCGGCAAGGTCCACTTCAATACCTGCTTCGCCGAGATCGAGGCCTTGTTCCAGCGTGCCGGTTACCACCGTGGGCTGGATGTGGTGGGCTACCAGGGGTTGCTCTATGCCCTCTATGACCCTGGCCGCTGGGAACCTGTGCAGGTGCTGCGCTGGCTGAAGGAACGCAGCGAGGCAGTGGCCGAGGCTGGTTGAGGGCGCGGGCTTGGGCGATAATGCGCGGCCGTGAACGTTACGAGCCTTGCCATGACCACGCCTTTCGACCCCGCCCGCCAGCAAGCCAGCACGGTGTGCCTGCCACCCGGTAATTGGGCGACAGTGCTCGATTGCTTGTGTGACCATTTCAAGGCCATCGACCGCGCCCAGTGGCTTGACCGCTTTGCCCGTGGCCGGGTGTTGAATGCCGAGGGGCAGGCGGTTTCCGCCGAGCTGCCTTACAAGCGTGGCATGCGTTTGCACTACTTCCGCGAAGTGCCGAACGAACGGCCAATCCCGGTGCAGGAGGTGGTGCTGCATGTGGACGAGCACTTGGTGGTGGCCGACAAACCGCATTTCCTACCGGTGACGCCGACGGGTGAGTACGTCGAGCAGACCTTGCTGCGCCGACTGATCCGTCGTCTGGGCAACCCACATTTGGTGCCGTTGCACCGCATTGACCGGCACACCGCAGGGCTTGTGCTGTTTTCCGCCAACCCGCAAAGCCGCAGCGCCTACCAGCGACTGTTCCCCGAGCGGCGTATCGACAAGCGCTACCAGGCCATTGCCGCTGCCATGCCGCAGCATGCATTTCCACTTGTGCACAAAAGCCGCCTGGTGCATGGCGAGCCGTTTTTTCGCATGCACGAAGTTGAGGGCGAGGCCAACAGTGAAACCCTGGCCCAAGTGCTGGAAAAGAACGGTGAGCTGTGGCGCTATGGCTTGTCGCCAGTGACAGGCAAGACCCATCAGCTACGCGTGCACATGGCAGCGTTGGGGGCGGGGATCAGCAACGACCCTTTCTATCCGCAGTTGCGCAACGAAGAAGATGATTATCAGCGACCGCTGAAACTGTTGGCGCACAGCTTGCGTTTCGACGACCCGCTGAGCGGCGAAGAGCGCTTTTTCGAAAGCCGCTTGCAGTTGGACTGGTAACGCAGCAAGCCGGGCTCACGCGGTCCCTGCAGGCAGCCTTGTGTCGCGAAAGGGCGTTCCTACAGGGACGGCGCAAGCCTGCTGCAATCAGCGGTTGAACCGCTCCACCAACGAATACTGGCTCCCTGCCGTGCTGGTCAGTTCCTCGCTAAGCAGTGCCGAGTGCTGCGCCTGCTCGGCGGTCTGGTCGGCCAGTTCGGCAATGGTGCTGATGTTGCGGCTGATTTCGTCAGCCACTGCGGTCTGCTCCTCGGTCGCTGCGGCAATCTGGGTGGCCATGTCGGTGATGTTGGCCACCGCTTCGCTGATCCCCACCAATGCTTCGTCAGCCTGCATCACCCGGTCGACACCTTCCTGCGCCTGGCGGTGGCCGGTTTCCATGGTCAGCACGGCATTGCTGGCGGTTTGTTGCAACTTGGCGATCAGGCCGTGGATCTGCCCGGTGGATTCGGCGGTGCGCTGGGCCAGCTGGCGCACTTCATCGGCTACCACGGCAAAGCCGCGGCCCATTTCACCGGCACGCGCCGCTTCGATGGCCGCATTCAGCGCCAGCAGGTTGGTCTGGTCGGCAATACCCTTGATCACGTCGACCACGCCACCAATTTCATCGCTGTCCTTGGCCAGTTGCGTCACCGTCTGGCCGGTTTCGCCCACCGCCGCCGACAGGCGTTCAATGGCCTCGCGGGTTTCCCCGGCAATCTGCCGGCCCTGGCTGGTCAGGCGGTTGGCTTCCTGGGTGGCGTCGGCAGTACGCTGCACGTGGTTGGCCACTTCCTGAGTGGTGGCGGCCATCTGGTTTACCGCAGCGGCAACCTGCTCGGTCTCCACTCGCTGGCGTTCCAGCCCCGAGGAGCTCTTGTGCGCCAGGGCATCGGACTGACGCGCCTGGTCGCTGAGGTGCTCGGCACTGTCCTGCAGGCGGGTCAGGCAGGTTTTCATGCGGGCATCCTGGCTGAGCATGGCCATTTCCAGGCGCGCCTGCACGCCACGGCTGTCGGTGTACATCTGTGCGATCAGCGGGTCGGAAGTGGTCTGTTCGGCCAGACGCAACAGGCGCTTGAGGCCGCGTTGCTGCCAGCTCAGGCCGAGCAGGCCCAAGGGCACGGATAGCCCGGCAGCCAGGGCAAAGCCCCAGGAATGGCCCAGCCAGTTGCCGATCAGGAAGCCTACCTGGCTGATGAGGATGAACGGCAGCCAGTCCTGCAGCACTGGTAGCCACTTGTCCCTGCGAGGTACGGCCGGCTTGCCCTGGTTGATGCGCTGGTACAGGCCTTCGGCGCGACGGATCTGCTCGGCGGTGGGTTTGACTCGCACCGACTCGAAGCCGACAACTTGGTTGTTATCGAAGATGGGTGTGACGTAGGCGTTGACCCAGTAATGGTCGCCAGACTTGCAGCGGTTCTTGACGATACCCATCCATGGCTGGCCCTGCTTGAGGGTTTGCCACATGTGGGCAAACACTGCAGCCGGCACGTCGGGGTGGCGTACCAGGTTGTGCGGCGCGCCCGTCAGCTCTTCGCGGGTGAAACCGCTGATTTCGATGAAGGCATCGTTGCAGTAGGTGATCACGCCCTTGGCGTTGGTGGTGGAGATCAACCGCTGCTGGGCAGGGAAAGTCCGTTCTCTCTGGGTAATCGGCTGGTTGTTACGCATGGGTTGATAGTCCGCAGGGCTTTGGACGGTTATCGGCAAGCGGCTGGTTTTATTGAATGATTATTTAATGGAGCGTCGTTGGAGCTATGGCGCCTGTGAAATCGAGCGCCGCGCGGGCGGCGCTCGATTTCACAGGCGCTGCATATCTTCAGCCAGGCACCTCAGCCAGCAATCAGCTGACGCAACACATAATGCAGAATGCCCCCGGCCCTGAAATACTCCACTTCATTCAGGGTATCGATCCGGCACAACACGTCGATCTGTTCCTGCTGGCCATCCTCGCGGGTGATGCGCAAGGGCAAGCTCATGCCCGGGCGAATCTGCGCGCCGTTCAAACCCAGCACATCGATTTGCTCCTTGCCGGTGAGCCCCAGCTGCTTGCGGTCGTTCCCGGCCTTGAATTGCAGCGGCAGCACGCCCATGCCGACCAGGTTGGAGCGATGAATACGCTCGAAGCTTTCTGCGAGCACGGCTTTGACACCCAGCAGGTTGGTACCCTTGGCTGCCCAGTCGCGGCTCGAGCCGGTGCCGTATTCCTGGCCGGCGATCACCACCAGCGGGGTGCCTTCCTGCTGGTAACGCATGGCCGCATCATAGATCGACAACTTCTCGCCAGTGGGCACGTGCAAGGTGTTGCCGCCTTCTTCCCCCCCCAGCATTTCGTTGCGGATACGGATGTTGGCGAAGGTGCCACGCATCATCACCTCGTGGTTGCCACGCCGCGAGCCGTAGGAGTTGAAGTCGCGTGGTTCTACGCCTTGTTCGCGCAGGTAGCGCCCGGCCGGGCTGTCGGCCTTGATGTTGCCGGCGGGGGAGATGTGGTCGGTGGTCACCGAGTCGCCCAGCAGTGCCAGCACCCGCGCGCCGTGGATGTCGGCGATGGCTGGTGGCGGCCCGCCGATGCCGTCGAAGAACGGCGGG